>NZ_JAQQPR010000014.1:0-185141 GCF_036688705.1 Duganella sp. S19_KUP01_CR8
GCGGCCGCCAGCGTGGCCACGCCGGTCACCCGCGTCGGCCGCATCGAGGCCGCGCCCGGCCTGCGCCTGGTGGACGCCGCCGGCGCCGCGCTCGACTTGCAACTACACAGCTTCGATCACTTCACTTCCTGAAGCGCGGTGACGTCCTCGCCCGGATGGCCCACCAGACGGCCGCTGCCGTGCATCAGCCAGTAGTGGTGGAAGGCCAGGCGGATGTTGTCGCGCAGCTGGGTGTCGTCCCACGGCTTGGTGTAGAAGCGGTAGATGGCGCCGCGGTTGATCGAATCGAGCACCGCGTCCAGCCCGGTGTAGCCGGACAGGATGATGCGTATCGTCTCCGGATACATCTCCTTGACCTTGCTGAGGAACTCGGTGCCGCTCATGACCGGCATGCGCTGGTCGCACACGATCACCTGCACCGCGTGCAGCGCCAGCATCTCGAAACCCTCGCCCGGCGTGGCCGCCGTCAGGATCTGGTAGCCGTCGCGGCGGAACAGCCGGTGCAGCGAGGACAGCACGTTGACGTCGTCGTCGACGATCAATAGCGTCTGCGCCGGCTGGCCGTCCTGCTCCGGGTCCGGCGGCAGGCTTTGGCCCGACAGCACCAGCTGGCCCATCTCCAGCGGCGCGACCGGCCGGCTGAAATAATAGCCCTGGATCTCGTCGCAGCGGCTGCGCCGCAGGTACTCCAGCTGGGCGCGCGTCTCCACCCCTTCGGCGATCACCCGCAGCTTCAGGCTGTGCGCCATGCTGATGATGGCCTGGGCGATGGCGGCGTCGTTGGGGTTGGTGGTGATGTCGCGCACGAAGGCGATGTCGATCTTCAGCTTGTCGATCGGGAAGCGCTGCAGATACGCCAGCGACGAATAGCCGGTGCCGAAGTCGTCGATCGCCACCTTCACGCCCAGCGCCTTCAGGTTGGTCAGCACGCTGATGGTGCGCTCGGTGTTGGTCATCAGCGCGGTCTCGGTCAGCTCCAGCTCCAGCAGCTCGGGCGGGACGTCGTGGCGCAGCAGCGCGCTGCGCACCATCAGCTCCAGGTCGCCCTCGATGAACTGGCGGCTGGCGACGTTGACCGCCACCCGCACCGGCCCGACGTCGCTGCGCAGCCAGGTGCCGATCTGGCGGCAGGCGGCGTCGATGATCCAGGCGCCGACCCGCACGATCAGGCCGGTATCTTCCAGCACCGGCACGAACTCGGCCGGATACACCATGCCGCAGCCGGGCCGCTGCCAGCGCAGCAACGCCTCGGCGCCGGCGATTTCGCCGGTGTGCAGGTTGACCTTGGGCTGGTAGTGCAGCAGCAGTTCGTTGTGCTCGAGCGCGCGGCGCAGCGCCAGCTCCATGTCCAGCCGCGCCAGCACCTGCACGTTCATGCCGGCGGTGAAGAAGCGGTAGCCGTCGCGCCCGGCCTGCTTGGCGCGCTCCATCGCGGTGTCGGCGTACTTGACCAGGGTGTGCGGATCGGTGGCGTCGTCCGGGTACATGGCGATGCCGATGCTGGCGCTGAGCGCGGCCGGGTGGCCGTCCAGGTCGAACGGCAGGCGCAGCGCCTCGCGCACCTCGTTGGCCATGTGCACCGCGTCCTGCTGGTCGCGCGTCATGGTCAGGATCAGCGCGAACTCGTCGCCGCCCATGCGGCCGACGGTGTCGCGGATGCGCACGCACTGCACCAGCCGGTTGCTGAACTGGCGCAGCAGCTCGTCGCCCAGCGCCGCGCCCAGCGAATCGTTGATGTTCTTGAAGCGGTCCAGCGCGATGAACAACACCACGATGCGCCACGACTTTTCCTGCGCCAGCGCGACGGCGTCGGTCAGGGTCTGGAAGAACAGCGTGCGGTTGGGCAGGCCGGTCAGGCTGTCGTAGTGGGCCATGTGCTGCAACAGCTCCTCGGCTTGGCGGCGCTCGCTGATGTCGCGCGCCACGCCCAGCAGGATGGTGGGCTGGCCGGAGCGCTGCAACAACTGCCAGTACAGCTCCACCGGCACCGCGATCAGGTCGCGCCGCATCAGCTCCAGCTCCAGCAGTTCGGGCACGCGCGCCGGGCCGAGCGCGGCGGCGAAAGCGATCAACCGCTCGGCCTGCTCGCACAGCGCGGCCGGCGCGCCCAGGCCGATGCGGCTGGCGGTCTGGCCCAGCATCTCGCTGCGCGGATAGCCCAGCATGCGGCAGGCGCCGTCGTTGACGTCGACCAGCTCGGCGCTGGTGGCGTCCAGCAGGAAGATGGCGTCGGCGGTGGCGTCCATGGCGCTGCGGAAGCGCTGCAGTTCGGCGGTGCGCTCGCGCACGGTCTGCTCCAGCAGCGTGTTGTAGCCGCGTGTTTCGCGGTGCAGCAGGCGCACTTCCAGCATGTTGCGGATGCGGGTCAGCACCTCGACCGGGTCGAACGGTTTGCTGACGAAGTCGCGCGCGCCCAGTTCCAGCGCCTTGATCTTGTGGTCGGGCTGGGCGGTGACCACCAGCACCGGCAGCCAGGCCTCGGTCTCCAGCGGGCGGATCGCCTCCATCACGTCGAAGCCGGTCATGCCCGGCATCTGCATGTCGAGGATGATCAGGTCGTACTGGTGTTCGGCGTGCCAGCCGGCCACCACGCGCGGATCGGTGGTGGCGCTGACGTGGGTGTAGCCGGTGGAGCTGAGCAGGAACTCCAGCAATTCCACGTTCACCGGCTGATCGTCGACGATCAGGATGCTGGCTTTTAAGATGTCGGTCTGGCTGATCATGGGATGCGCCTCCGTGCGGTCCCCGATGAGCCGGCGTCATGGCCGGTTCGGACCGCTTCCTGTTCCTGAGCAAGCTTAACAGTTTGCCCAATGGGCGGCGCACGGCTGCGGTGTTTGGGCAGCGGCGACCGGGCTATCCTTTGAGTGTACGCAAGTTCAAATCGACGGTCTAATGTTTTCTGGCATGTTGCTGTTCAGGCAAATCATCCGTGCATCGCTGGCATCGATTGCACACTGCATGGTAGAGTGGAAGCCAGCCCGCAGATTGCCGCAACAGAAGGAGATCCTTATGAATTCGAACAGCGACACCATCCTCGACCTGGCCGCGCAAGTCGGCAAGTCCCTGCAAGCGAAAGGCCTGATCCTGGCCACCGCGGAATCGTGCACCGGCGGCGGCGTGGCCCAGGCCATCACCGAGATCGCCGGCTCGACCGCCTGGTTCGATTGCGGCTTCATCACCTATTCCAACGCCTCCAAGACTGAAATGCTGGACGTGTCGGCCGCGCTGATCGCGCAGATGGGCAGCGTGTCCGAAGAGGTGGCGGCGGCCATGGCCAGCGGCGCGCTGGGCGCCAGCAACGCCCATCTGGCGGTCTCGACCACCGGCATCGCCGGCCCCACCGGCGCCGTGCCGGGCAAGCCGGTCGGCACCGTATGCTTCGGTTGGGCCAATGGCGACACCGTGCACACCGAGCGGCTGGTGTTTGCCGGCGACCGCAAGGCGGTGCGCGAACAGACCGTCATCCATGCGTTGCAGGGTCTGCTACGCTTTATTGACTGAATGGGCGGTTAAACGGCGCTGGCGGTTGCCATCCCGCCACAAAACAATTACTCTCGACGCATTCGAGCGATTCAGGAGTGATTGATGCAAAATTCGGTACATTTTATTCTCCAAGGTAAAGGCGGTATCGGCAAGACCTTGGTGTCGACCATCCTGGCGCAGTGGATCGCGGGCAAGGACGAGACGCCATTGCGCTGCTACGACACCGACCAGGAGAACGCGACCTTCTCGCGCTACAAGGCGATGGACGTCAAGCATGTGCCGGTGATGACCGACAGCCGCAACATCGACCCCAAGCGCTTCGACGCGCTGATGATCGACATCCTGGAAGAGGACGGCAACTGCGTCATCGACAACGGCGCCAACACCTTCTCCCCTTTGATGGGCTACCTGATCGAGAACGATTGCTTCTCGCTGCTGGAGGAATCGGGCCGCAAGGTCTACATCCACACCATCGTCGGCGGCGGCGACACGCTGCACGACACCGCCATGGGCTTCGTCTCCACCGCCAAGTCGACCAAGGTGCCGCTGGTGCTGTGGGAAAACGAGCACTTCGGCCTGCTGCAATCGGCGTCCGGCAAACAGTTCACCGAATCGCAGACCTATGCCGACAACTCGTCGCGCGTGAAGGGCCGCATCGTGCTGTCGGCGCGCAACGCCGACACCTTCGGCGCCGACATCAAGAAGATGAACACGGCCCGCCTGACCGCCAACGAGGTCAAGGAAAGCGACAAGTTCAACCTGATGGAAAAGCAGCGCATCAAGGTGGTGTTCCGCGACTTGTTCGAGCAACTCGACAAAGTGGAGTGGTAAGCCGCCATGGATCAGCAGAAGCTGCGCAGCCTGGTCTTTGAAAAAACCGGCGTCAAGATCGACATCGACGATCCGGTGTTCGCGCTGGTGGCGCTGAACGAGGCGGTGCTGGCCGAGACGGTCGAGCGCCACATCGCGCTGATCGACGCCGCCTCGCAGGAACTGGTGCAGCACGCCAGGACGGCCGGCGGACTGGGCGCGCAGCAGGCCGGCGGCCGCAAGCCGGTGGTGCTGGACGCCACCAACGAACCGGCGGCAGCCGGGGCCGAAACACCCTCCGCCTACGCGCCCGCGCCCGCCTCCGGCCCGGTGCGGCCGATCGCCACGCAAGCATCGGCCATCACGCCGCGCGAGCTGCGGCTGCTGGGCGCGGCCGCCGGCGTCGCCATCCTCAGCGCGCTGCTGGTGCTCGGCGGCCAGGCGGCCTTCTTCAAGCCGGGGCTGTCGGCGGAACAAAGCGCCGCGCTGGCCAGCGCCGACAAGCTGAACAAGGCAATCCAGAAGCTGGATCCGAAAGTGCGCGAACAGCTACAGACCGAACTGCAAAAATAAGGAAGATGCATGCACTTTGAAGTCCCCAAGGCCAAGACCATCAAGGAATTCGGTGGCGAATATTTGATGATCGTGATCAGTATCGCCACCGCGTTGGCGCTGGAACATGGCGTGCAGACGCTGCACCACCGCCACCTGGCGCATGAAGCCGCCGTCAAGATCGACGCCGAAATCCAGGTCAATGTGAAGGAGCTCGACGAAGCGCTGAGCCACAACAACGATCAGCTGAAAAAAATACAGCTGGCGCGTGAGCAGCTGCTGGCCGGCATCAAGGACAAGGTCGATGGCCAGCTGCTGATCAAGCAGCTGACGCAGCAGCACAAGCTGGGGCTCAGCGTCATGACGCCGTCGTTGCGCCGCGAAGCGTGGGAAGTGGCGGTCGCCAGCCAGGCGGTCAGCTGGATGCCGCAGCAACAGCTGGAGCGCTACTCCGGCATTTACGCCAACATGCGCGACGTGCAATCGATCAGCAGCAGCGGCGGCAACAACTTCCTCAACGGCGCGGCCATGCTGAACACGGTCAGCGACATACAGATGGGCGAAGGCGATCCCAAGGCCATCTACCGCATGCTGACGCAGATGATCAGCGCCTACTCCAGCACGGACGGCAATCTGCAGGAGCTGCGGGACAAACTGGCCAAGTCCGCCCAGGACGCGCCGCATTCATGAGCCGCGCCCGGCGGCAGGCGGCGTTGCAGCAGTAAATCAGCCGCCGGCCAGCACGGCCGTCGAGTACGGCGCCAGCACTCGCCAGCCGAGGCTGGCGTACAGTGCGCGGCCGGCTCCATCCGGCCAGCCAGCGCGCCAGCAGGCCCAGGTCCAGCGCGGGCTTATGCACGGTGGAGGAAGGGCGATTTTCCCAGCAGGGCCAAGGCATCCTGCACGCGCCGCGCAAACGCGGACGGCTGGATGCGGTCGCCGGATTCCTGACCGCCGATCAGGCACAGGTGCGCCAGCCGGCCCACCAGGTCGGCGTCCACCGATGCATCGGCGCGGGTGCGGCAGGCGTCGATGGCGAACGTCAGCCGGGTCTGGTCGACGCGCTGCTGATAGCCGGCCACCAGCGGGTCGTGGCGCGCCCACGCGCGGATGGCGGTTTCGCGGCCCGGCTGTTTTTCGGCGGCGATCGCCAGGTAGCGTTGCAGCACCTCTTCCAGGCTGCGGCCGGCGGCCGCATGGGCCAGCATGCGGTCGGCGTAGTCGGCTTCCCACGCCGCCAGCAAGGCATGGACGAAATCATTGCGGCTGCGGAAATGGTGGTAGAACGAGCCGCGCGTCACATTCAGGCGGCGCGCCAGGCGCTCGGCCGAGATGCCGGCATCGCCGTCGTGGTCCAGGGCATCGAAGCCCGCGGCTATCCAATGGTCACGCGTTAGCACTCGTCTCCTCCCGAAAACATACAGACTGTGTATGGTAGCACCGGCATGGCTAGACTGCGGCTTCCTACCCCAACCATGGAGCCGCAATGAAGACCATCACCCTCGTCGCCTTCGACAACTTCACCGACATCGACCTGTTTTTGATGTGGGATATCCTCGGCCGCAATCGCCACGACTGGCGCGTGCGCATCGTCGGCAAGCAGGGCCAGCTGCGCTCCGCCCACGGGCTGCTGGTGGACACGCACGGCGCGCTGGCCGAGGCGAACCAGGCCGACGTGGTGCTGTTCGCCAGCGGCAAGCAAGGCGTGCCGGCGGCGCTGGCGGACCCGGACTTCGTGAACGCGTTTCAACTGGACCCCACGCGGCAGCTGATCGGCTCCATCTGCGGCGGCGCCTTCATCCTGGCGCAGCTGGGCTTGCTGCCGGGTCGGCGGGCCACCACCCATCCCGATGCGCGCAGCGCGCTGCGCGCGGCCGGCGTGGAGCCGGACGAGCGGCCGTTCATGAGCGTCGGCAACGTGGCGACGGCGGGCGGTTGCCTGGCCGCGCTGTATCTGGTCGGCTGGGTGGCCGAACGGCTCTTTGGCGCCGGCAAAAGCCTGGAAACGCTGCGGCCGGTGCTGCCGGCCGGCCAGTACGATCTGTACGAAAACATCATCGTCTCGAGCATCCGCCAAGGCCGGGAAGAAACCGGCGGCTAGGCCAGGCCGGCCAGCAGATGCTCCCACAGCCGGGTGGCGACCGGGCCGTGGGCGATATCGCGGCGGCGCGCGATCACCAGCTCCAGTTCGCTTTCGCGGAAATGATTTCCGGCGATCGACAACAGCCTTCCCTGCGCCAGGTCCTCGTCCACCAGGTAGCCGGGCATGTGGCCCCAGCCCATGCCCTGCAAGATCACCTCGCGCTTCATGAACTGGTCGGCGACGGTGCAGCGGCGCGCGCCGTCCACCACGAAGTAGTCGCGCGGCGGGCTGTCGCGCGCGCTGTCGCGGATCATGCATTGCACGTAGGGCCGCATCATCTCGGGCGTGATGGCTGCGTCCAGCGGGAAATCCAGGAACCCGGGCGCGACCACCGGCACCAGCTTGACGCGCTGCCACGGGCGCGCGTCGAAGCGCATGTCCGCCTGGTCGAGGTGGTGGAAGATCAGGTCGGCCTCGCCGCTGTGCAGCCGCTCCCACGGTCCGGACAGGGCTTCGAAATGCAGGTCCAGGCGAGTCGCCGGACACTGTGCAAAAAACTGCCGCAGCAGGCGCAAGGTGGCCGGCAAGGGGCAGAGGTCGCCGATCACCACGGTCAGCTTGACCTCCTCGCCCAGCGCGATCTGCCGGGCCTGCATTTCCATCTGGCGGGCGCTGTCGAGCAGCTGCCGGGCCTGCTCGACGAAGGCCTGCCCGGCGGCGGACACGGCGACGCGATAGCCGCTGCGGTCCAGCAGCGCCAGCCCCATTTGCCGCTCCAGGCTGGCAACGGCGGCAAACACGCTGGGATGGGAGCGATGCAGCCGCACCGCCGCCTTTTGGAAGCTACCCAGCTCGGCCACCGCCAGGAAACATGCCAACTCTTGCAGGGTAAAACCAACAGAGTTCATAAATCCTACAAAGATAGACGGAATTATTCAATTTTATCCGAATGTGTTCTTCCCTACAGTGACGCTTCGATCATCAACAGGAGAACCCTCATGCGCGCCATACACATCGCCCAGTTCGGCGGTCCAGAACAGTTGCAAGTGATTCAGCTACCCACGCCGGTGCCGGCCAGCGGCCAGGTCCTCATCCGCGTCAAGGCGTTTGGCCTCAACCGCGCCGAGAGCTATATGCGCCGCGGCTTGTGGGGCGAGGTCGCAAGGGTGACGGGCATCGAATGCGTCGGCGAGGTGGCCAGCGCGCCCGGCACCGATTTGCGACCGGGCCAGAAGGTCGCCGCCATCATGGGCGGCATGGGCCGCAGCATCAACGGCAGCTATGCCGAGTATGTGTGCGTGCCAGCCACCAATGTGGTGCCGCTGCGCTCGTCGTTGCCGTGGGCGGAGCTGGCCGCCATCCCGGAATCGTATGCAACCGCCTGGGCCTGCCTGCACGACAACCTGGAACTGCGGCCCGGACAGACCTTGCTGATACGCGGCGCCAGCTCCGCGCTGGGCCAGGCGGCCTGCAATATCGCGGCGCACATGGGGGCGCAGGTGATCGCCACCACGCGCCGCCCGGTGGAGCTTGGCCCCGTGCTGAAAAAGAACGGTGCGCGCGACATCATTGAAGAGCAGCCCAGCGTGGCCGGCGCCGTGCGCGCGCTTGCGCCCGCCGGTGTCGACGCGGTGCTGGACCTGATCGGCAATACCACCCTGCTCGACTCGCTGGCGGTCGCGGCGCGGCCGGGTCGCGTTTGCCAGGCGGGCTTCCTCGGCGGACTGGAACCGCTCGGCAATTTCCTGCCGCTGCAGCACCTGCCGCCGCGCGTGCAGCTGAGCTTTTTCGGCAGCTTCGCGTTCGGCACGCCCGGGTTCGAGCTGGACCGGCTGCCCTTGCAGGACATCGTCGAACGGGTGGAACAAGGCCTGTACCACGCCCGCCCCGCCGAGGTGTTTGCCTTCGCCGACATCGCCAGCGCCCACCGCTACCTGGACGCCGGCACGGGCCTGGGCAAGGCGGTGGTGGAACTCGACCAGTAGCCTGGCCCGCAGTTCCATGCTAACATGTGAACACCTATTCACTTGTTAGCATTATGAGCTGCCAACACGACTATTCCGTTTGCGATCCCGCGATTGCCCAGCTGGCCGATTTGTTCCATCTGCTGGGCGATCCAACGCGCCTGCGCATCGTGCTGGCCTGCGTGGCGGCGCCGATCGCCGTCAGCGACATCGCATCCTCGTTGGAGCTGAGCAGCTCGCTGGTCAGCCACCACTTGCGTTTGCTGCGCGCGGCGCGCATTGTCAAGTCTGAGCGCCAGGGCAAACAAGTGTTCTATTCCGCCGCCGACGCCCACATCAGCGGCGTACTCAACGATATGCTCGAACATATCGCAGAACCTTCCAACGGGAACGAAGCATGAGCAAGCACCACGATCATCACGACCACGATCACGACCATCACGAGCATGACCACGATCACGGCCATGACCACGCGCCGGCCAAAGGCAAGGCCAAGGCCTGCAGCCACGATCACGGGCACGACCATGGCCACGGCGGCCACCATCACCACCACGGCGATCCGAACACCATGGGCCGCGCCTTCGCCATCGCCATCGTGCTCAACACGGTGTTCGTGGCGATCGAATTCTTCTACGGCTTCCTGGCCAACTCCACCGCGCTGATGGCCGATGCCGGCCACAACCTGTCCGACGTGCTGGGCCTGATGCTGGCCTGGGGCGCGGCCATCCTGGCCAAGCGCGTGCCGAACGGCCGCTATACCTACGGCCTGCGCAGCACCTCGATGCTGGCGGCGCTGTTCAATTCCATGCTGCTGATGGCGGCCTGCGGCGGCATTGCGTGGGAAGCGGTACAGCAACTGGTGCGCCCGGAACCCGTGGCCGGCCTGACCGTCTCGGTGGTGGCCGGCGTGGGCATCCTGGTCAACGGCTTCTCGGCGTGGTTGTTCATGTCCGGCAGCAAGGACGACATCAATATCCGCGGCGCCTACCTGCACATGGCGGCCGACGCCGCGATCTCGCTGGGCGTGCTGGTGGCAGGCGTGATCGTGCGCTACTCCGGCTGGAACTGGCTGGATCCGCTGGTCAGCATGGTCATCGTCGCCATCATCGTCTACAGCACCTGGTCGCTGCTGAAGCAAGCGATGCGCATGATGCTGGCCGCCGTGCCGGACAACCTGGACCACGCCGACGTCGAACAATTCCTGCGCGCGCAACCCGGCGTGACGGACGTGCACGACCTGCACATCTGGTCGATGAGCACCACCGAAAACGCGCTGACGGCGCAGCTGGTGACGCCGGCCGGCCATCCCGGCGACGCCGCGATGGACGCCATCAGCGCGCAGCTGAAGGAGGAATTCTCCATCGACCACAGCACGCTGCAAGTACGGCTAGGCACCACCGCGCACGAGTGCAGCCTGCAAGAGCAGCCGCACTGACGCCGTCTAGTCCAGCAGCTTAGTCCGCCAGATTGGCGTACAGCGCCGTGCTCAGATAGCGCTCGCCAAAGGACGGGATGATCGTCACGATGATCTTGTCCGCATTCTCCGGCCGCCGCGCCACCTGCAGCGCCGCCCACAGCGCGGCGCCGGAGGAGATCCCCACCAGCAGTCCCTCCTGGCTGGCCGCCAGCCGCGCGGTAGCGAACGCATCGTCGTTCTTCACGCCGATGATCTCGTCGTACACCTTGGTATTGAGCACGGCCGGCACGAAGCCCGCGCCTATGCCCTGGATCGGGTGCGGCCCCTTGGTGCCCTTGGCCAGCATCGGCGACGCCTCCGGCTCCACCGCGATGCAGCGGAACTCCGGCTTGCGCGCCTTGATCACCTCGCCCACGCCGGTAATCGTGCCGCCGGTGCCGACGCCGGCCACCAGGATGTCGACGCGGCCGTCGGTGTCGGCCCAGATTTCCTCGGCCGTGGTGCGGCGGTGCACATCGGGATTGGCGGGATTGTTGAATTGCTGCGGCATCAGGTAGCGCGGATCGCGCTCGGCCATTTCCTCGGCCTTGCGGATCGCGCCCAGCATGCCCTCGGCGCCGGGCGTGAGCACCAGCTCGGCGCCATAGGCGCGCAGCAGCATGCGGCGCTCGCGGCTCATGGTGTCCGGCATGACCAGCGTGCAGCGGTAGCCGCGCGCGGCGCACACCATCGCCAGCGCGATGCCGGTGTTGCCGCTGGTCGGTTCGAGGATGACGGTGTCGGGACGGATCTGGCCGGCCGCTTCGGCCGCTTCGATCATGGACAGGCCGATGCGGTCTTTGACGCTATGGGCCGGGTTGCAGTATTCCAGCTTGGCCAGTACCTGGGCGGTGCCGCCCTTGGCCAACCGGTTCAGCCGCACCAGCGGGGTGCGGCCTATCAGTTCGGTTACGTCGTTGGCTATCTTCATCAGGAACCTCCGGGTAGGGGCAGAGGTTCCAGTCTACGCCTTTATTTTACGTCCACCAGCTCGACATCGAAGATCAGCGCGGAATTCGGCGGAATGCCGCTACCCGGCGTCGGCCGTGAGCCATAGGCCAGTTCCGACGGAATAATCAGCGTGCGTTTGCCGCCCACTTTCATGCCCTGGATGCCCTGGTCCCAGCCCTTGATGACGCGGCCGGCGCCCAGCACGAAGTCCAGCGGCTCGCCGCGCGGAATCGACGAATCGAACAGCTTGCCGTGCATGGCCTTGGCCAGCGGACGATACAGCCAGCCCGAGTAGTGCATGTAGACGGTGGAGCCGGTGGTCGCTTCCTTGCCGGTGCCGAGCTTGGTGTCGGTGACGATCAGCTGCTCGGCGGCCGGGCCGGGCGTGGCCGAACCCACCACCATCGGTGGCGGCGGCGGCACATCGGCCGGAGCGACTGGCGCGGTCGGGGTCTGCGCCTGGGCCACGGAGGCCGCCAGCGCGCACAGCATTGCTACTAATACGGAACTACGCGTCATGGTTTTATTCTTTCGATGTGGTCTGTGGATAGCACGGTCCCCGTGCCAGCGCGCACCATGATAGCAAACCCGCATCGCCAGCTGCATAAAATCTAAATCGTTTCGGCCGGCGCTACCGCAGGTTGCACGCTGTCGGCCAGCTTGCGCAGCACCTGGCTGGCGGCCACCATGCCGAAGGTGGCTGTGACCACCATCGCCGAGCCGAAGCCGGCGCAATTGAGGCCGGTGACGCCGCCGGCGCGCTCGTCGCCGTCCACCGCGCACACTTCGGCCGTCTCCGGGAACTTCAGCGGCTCCATCGAGAACACGGCGTCGACGTGGAACTTGGTCTTTTCGCCGCGCGGGTAACCGTACTGGCTACGCAACACCTTGCGCACTTTTTTCAGCAGCGGCTCCTGCTCGGTGCGGGCCAGGTCGCGCACGGCGATCTGGGTCGGGTCGGTCTGGCCGCCGGCGCTGCCGATCAGTATCATCGGCATAGTGTGCTGGCGGCACCAGGCGATCATCGCGGCCTTGGCCTTGACGTCGTCGATGGCGTCGACCACGAAATCATAGTTGCCGGCGCCCAGCATCTGTTCCAGGTTGTCCGGCGTGACGAATTCCTCGATCTGGTTGACCACGCAGAACGGGTTGATGTCGGCGATGCGCTCGGCCAGCGCGATGATCTTGGCCTGGCCAACGGTGCTGCCCAGGGCCTGGATCTGGCGGTTGATATTGGACTCGGCGACGTTGTCCAGATCAATCAGGGTCAGCTGGCCGATGGCGCTGCGGGCCAGCGCCTCGACGATCCAGGAGCCGACGCCGCCGGTGCCGACCACGCACACGTGGGCGGTGCGGAAGCGCGCCAGCGCGCGTTCGCCATAGAGGCGGGCGATGCCGCCGAAGCGGCGTTCGAAGTCGACATCGTCGAATTGGGTAGGTGCTATGGAGTTCATGCCGACATTTTAACGGACGCCGCCGCGAAAATTATTTTAGAATGACTTTCCCACCCAGCCAGAACGCCCTCCCATGAGCATTTCCCTGCACGACACCGCCCCCGACTTCAGCCAGCCGATAGCAGTCTTGAAACATTGTCACGACCGCATACGCAAGCAGCTGGAGACCCTGCAAAAACTGCTGGCCCACCTGCCCAAGCACGGCGCCGACGCCGAGGCGCAGAAAGCCGCCCAGGCGGTGCAGAAATATTTCAACCAGGCGGCCCCGCTGCACCACGACGACGAGGAGCAAAACCTGGTGCCGATGCTGCAAGCGACCGCGCGCGACGCCGACGCCGCGCTGCTGGCCGAGCTGGTGCCCGGCATCCTGGCCGACCACCAGCAAATGGACAAAGACTGGCATATAATTAATTCGCAACTTGATCAAATAGCCAACGGACAGAGTAGCGCCCTGTCGGCCGAGCAGGTGCAGCGCTTCTGCGACAGCTACGCGGCCCACATGGTCACCGAGGAAACCAACATCGCGCCGATGGCCAAGCGTTTGTTCAGCCCCGAGCAGATGGCGCAGCTGGGCAGCGCGATGCAGGTGCGGCGCGGCATCACGCCCGAGCTGCCGCAAAGCCAGGTGCCGGAGCAGCGGCAGGTGGCGGTGTCCAACGCGGTGGCGGACGGCGTGGTGCTGGCCGACCTGCGCCTCGATTACGGCCGCGCCAGTTTGACGGAGCAGGACGTGCTGGACGATCCGATCGCCCAGTTCGGCAAGTGGTTTGAAGAGGCCATGCACGCCAAGGTCAACGAACCGAACGCGATGAGCGTGGCCACGGTGGACGCGGAAGGCAAGCCCAGTTCGCGCATCGTGCTGATCAAGCAATACGACGCGCGCGGCTTCACCTGGTACACCAACTACGGCAGCCAGAAGGGCCGCCAACTGGGCGACAACCCGCACGCCGCGCTGCTATTCTTTTGGAGCGAGCTGGAACGCCAGGTACGGATAGAAGGCAAGGTCGTCAAGACCTCCGCCGAGGACAGCGACAAGTACTTTTACAGCCGGCCGGTGAAGAGCCAGATCGCGGCGATCGCCTCGCAGCAAAGCGCGCGCATCGCCAGCCGGGAACAGATGGAAGCCAATTACGATGCGGCCGCCGCGGTCGGCGGCGAGCATCCGGTGCGGCCGGAGAACTGGGGCGGCTATCGCCTCGATCCGGTGCGCATCGAGTTCTGGCAGGGACGCCGCTCGCGTTTCCATGACCGGATCGTGTATGTGAAACAGGCAGATGGAAGCTGGGTGAAGGAGCGCCTGCAGCCTTAAGCGGACCGCCCCGTCGCAGGACACCAGACCATCGCTTGCGGTGGTCTTTTCGTTTCTGGACTCGGAGGTGTGATCGTGTTCGTACAAAACCGTCTCAGTAGCTGGATCGCCGGCATCCGCCAGCAAATCGCGCTGCCGCTGCGCATCGAATTGTGGAACGGCCAACAGATCGACTTTTCCAGCGAGGCGCCGCGCGTGACGATACGCCTGCCCAATGTCTCGGCGGCGCGCTACCTGCTGACGCCGTCGCTGTCCAACCTGGGCGCGGCCTATGTCGAGGGCGCGATCGAGGTCAAGGGCCGCGCGCACGACATGATCGCCATCGTCAACGCGCTGGCGCGCACCACGCTCAAGGCCGAGGGCAAGTTCGCCCGCATCGTGCGCAGCATGGGCCACAGCAAGCAGCAGGACGCCGAGGCGATCCGCTACCACTACGATGTCTCCAACGAGTTCTACCAGCAGTTCCTCGATCCGGCCATGGTGTACTCCTGCGCCTACTTCGAGCACGGCGACGAGGACCTGGCCAGCGCCCAGGCCAAGAAAATCGACCACATCCTGCGCAAGATCGAGCTGCGGCCGAACCAGACGCTGCTCGACATCGGCTGCGGCTGGGGCGCGCTGGTGATACGCGCGGCGCAGCAGTACCAGGCGCGCTGCATCGGCATCACGCTGTCGGAAAACCAGTACGAGCTGGCCAAGGAGCGCGTGCGGCGCGCCGGGCTGGAGCAGCTGGTCGAGATCCGCCTGCAGGACTACCGCGACGTGCGCGGCCAGTTCGACCGCATCACCAGCGTCGGCATGTTCGAGCATGTGGGCGTCAAGCATTTGACCGAGTATTTCGCCACCATCCACAAGCTGCTGGCGCCGGACGGCGTGGTGATGAACCACGGCATCACCACCACCGATCCGGACAACGGCGAAACGCCCTACGGCGGCGGCGCCTTCATCGACAAATACGTGTTCCCGCAAGGCGAGCTGGCGCACATCGGCCATGTGCTGAAGGCCATGCAGCAGGGCAAGCTGGAAGTGTCCGACGTGGAAAACCTGCGCCGCCACTACGCCCGCACCTGCGCCATCTGGACCGACAATTTCGAGGCCAACACGGAACGCGTGCAGGCGCTGGCGGGCGACAAGCGCTATCGCATCTGGCACGTCTACCTGGCCGGGTGCAGCTATGCCTTCGAGCAGGACTGGATCAGCCTGTACCAGATCGTCGGCCGCAAGGCGGGCCAGCGCAGCGCGACGCTGCCGTGGTCGCGCCGGCACATGTATCCAGAGTCGCAAAACCTCGTCATTCCCGCGTAGGCGGGAATCCATGCATTGCATGAATTCCCTCCATACGCCGCGTGATCGGCACGGCAGCATGGGTTCCCGCCTGCGCGGGAACGACGGATTTCACGCCGGTGGCGCGGACATGGCGTCGATGCCGCCGTCTATCAAGTCCTTCAGCGCCACGTAGACTTGCTGCAAGGCCGGCTCCAGCCGGCCGGACGCCAGCTGCCACGGCTGGCCGGCGTGCAGCGCGGCCGACAACTGCTCGGCCAGCGCCACCGCGCGCGCCGCGCCGAAGTTGACCAGCACGCCCTTCAGGCTGTGCGCCGCGCGCGTGCTGCGCTGCATGTCGCCCGAGGCCAGCGCCGTGCACAGGTCCTGCCACAGCTGCGGGCCGTCGTGCAGGAACAGCGCGGCCAGTTCCAGCAGCAGTTCGGCGTCGCCGTCCAGCCTTTGCAGCGCGCCGCGCCAGTCCAGCAGTTGCTGGCCGATGTCCGGCTGGTAGCGCAGCAGCATCTCGCGCAGCTGCTGGCTGTCGACCGGCTTGGCCAGGTAGTCGTCCATGCCGGCGTCCAGGCAGCGCTCGCGGTCGCCGGTCATGGCGCGCGCGGTCATCGCGATGATCGGCACGTGGCCGCCCTGCGCCGATTCGCGCAGGCGGATCTGGCGGGTGGCGGCCAGGCCGTCCAGGCCCGGCATCTGCACGTCCATCAGGATCAGGTCGTAGTCGCCCTGGCCGGCGCGCTCCAGCACGGCCAGGCCGCTGTCGACCAGCGTGACGCGGTGGCCCAGTTTTTCCAGCAGCCGCATCGCCAGCCGCTGGTTGACCGGGTTGTCCTCGGCCAGCAGCACGCGCAGGCCGCCGCGCGCAGCGGCAGACGCAGGCGCGGCCGGTGCAAGATCGCCTTCGCCGGCCAGCAGACTGCCGTCATTGGCGCTGCGGTTCAGGTTTTGTCCGGGCGCCAGCACGGCCAGCGGCGGCAAGGGCGCGGCCTGCGCCACGCCGGTGTGCAGCAAGGGCACGGTGAAGCTGAACACGCTGCCCCGCCCCGGCGCGCTGTGGACGTCGATGCGGCCCTGCATCAGGATCACCAGCCGGCGGCAGATCGCCAGCCCGAGGCCGGTGCCGCCGTACTCGCGCGTGGTCGAGCCGTCGACCTGGGCGAAGGCTTCGAAGATCATGTGCTGCTTTTCCGGCGGCACGCCGATGCCGGTGTCGCGCACGGCGAACACGATCTCGCTGCGGTCGTCGTGCTCGGCGGCGATAGCCAGTTGCACCGTCACGCCGCCCTCGCCGGTGAACTTGATGGCGTTGCCGACCAGGTTGAGCAGCACCTGGCGCAGGCGGCCCGGGTCGCCCTTCATGATGCGCGGCAGTTCCGGCGGAATCTCGGCCGCCAGCGCCAGCCCTTTCTGCCGCGCCCGCAGGCTCATGGCGCGCAGCGTGTCGCCGACCAGCTGGCGCAGGTCGAACGGCACTTCCTCGATGTCCAGCTTGCCCGCCTCGATCTTGGAAAAATCCAGGATGTCGTCGACGATGTGCAGCAGCGCGTCGGCCGAGGCCTTCACCAGCAGCAAATCGGCGCGCTGGTGGGCGTCGATGTCGGACTCCAGCACCAGCTCGGTCATGCCGAGGATGCCGTTCATCGGCGTGCGGATCTCGTGGCTCATATTGGCCAGGAATTCGCTCTTGGCGCGGCTGGCCGCCTCGGCCGATTCGACCGCGTGCTGCATGGCGGCGCGGGCGGCGCGCTGTTCGCTGATGTCGATGAAGTAGCCCAGCATGTAGGACAGCCCGCCGCTGTTGATGACCTTGCGGCTGACCAGCACGTCGAGCGGCGGATCGAAGGTGGCCATGCGGCGCTCGGTGGTGACCATGCGGCCGGACGACCAGGCCAGTTCGTCTTCCTCGTGGGTGGCGGCGGCCCAGCGCGGCGTGGCGAATTCATCGACCGTGCGGCCGAGGATTTCCGCCCGCGAGCGCTGGGTGAACTCCTCGAAGCGGCTGTTGAAGCGCAGGAAGCGGCCGTCGCGGTCCTTGAGGAAGATGGGGATGGGCAGCTGGTCGAGGATCTGCTCGGTCAGTTCCTGCTGGTCGCGGGCGGCCTGGTCTTCGGACGGCGCCCGCAGCTGCACTTGCAGGTCGGCGTGCAGCTCGCGCTGCAAGCCGGCCAGGCGCGCCGTGCGCTTGTCGCGCCAGGTGCCGACGTTGCCGCGCTGCTGGCGGTTTTCCTTGCGCAGCAGGGCGTTGGCCGAGCGCAGCTGGAGGACTTCCGCTTCCATCTCGGCCAGCGCGGCCAGTTGCGGTTCCAGCAGGCGCGCCAGTTCTTGCATGTCCAAGGCAGGGTGCGAGGCCAGCGCTTGCCGTATCAGAGCTACATGGCGGTCCTGGTCCATGGCGGCGTCAGGCCGTCAGCGCGGCGGCGCCGGGCTCGTCGCGGAAGCGGGCGCGGATGGCCTGCACGTCGTCCCAGCGCTGCAACAGCGCATCCACGCAGCGCGGATCGAAATGGGTATTGCAGTTGTCCAGCAGGTGCTGGCGCGCATCCTCCATGCTCCAGGCCTGTTTATATGGCCGCACGCTGGTCAGCGCGTCGAACACGTCGGCCACGGCAACGATGCGGCCCACCAGCGGGATGGCCTCGCCCGCCAGGCCGCGCGGATAGCCCTGGCCGTCGTAGCGCTCGTGGTGGGTCAGCGCGATCTCGGCCGCCAGCTTGAGCATGCGCGCCTGGCAATCCTTGAGGATGTTGTAGCCGATCTCGGCGTGCTGGCGCATGACCACCATCTCTTCCGGGTTCAGGCGGCCGGGCTTGAGCAGGATGTGGTCGGGTGTGCCGACCTTGCCGATGTCGTGCATGGGGGCGGCGTTCAGCACGTCCTGCTGCTGCTCCTCGGACTGACCCAGCTGCTCGGCGATCAGCCGCGAGTAGTGCGCCATGCGCTGGATGTGGGCGCCGGTTTCGGGGTCGCGGTATTCGGAGGCGCGGCACAGCAGCATGATGGTTTCCTGCTCGCGCCCGCGCAGCTCGGCGGTGGCCTTGGCCACTTCCTCGGCCAGCCAGCTGGCGCGGTGCTGCAAGCCCAGCGTGGCGCTGCGCAGCGCCAGCATGTTGCGGGTGCGGGCCAGGAACTCGACCTTGTCGATCGGCTTGATGAGGAAATCGCTGGCGCCGTTTTCCAGCGCACGGTGGCGCACGTCGACGTCGACGCTGGCGGTGACCATCAGCACCGGCGGGCGCTGGTCGGGCGGCGCCTCCAGCCGGGCGATCAGTTCCAGGCCGTTCATGTCCGGCATCATGTAGTCGACGATCAGCAAGTCGTAGGGATGGGCATTGCACCAGGCCAGCGCGTCGCGCGCCGACTGGAAGCTGATCGTGCTCACGTCTTTCAGTTTGTCGACCAGGCGCGACATCAGCACCAGGTTGATATGGGTATCATCGACCAGCACCACCTTCATGCATGCCCCCTTGTTGTTTTATTTTAAGCGATGCGCATAGGTGCTCTTGAACTTGGCGACCTTGGGCGCGACCACGAAGGCGCAATAGCTTTGCAGCGGATGCTGGCTGAAGTAATCCTGATGATAGGCCTCGGCCGGATAGTAGGTCGAGGCCGGCGCCAGTTCGGTGACGATGGGCGCGTCCCACACCCCGGCCATCTGGGCGATCACCTGGCGCGCCGTGGCTTCCTGCTGCGGCGACTGGTAGAAGATCACCGAGCGGTACTGGGGGCCGACGTCGTTGCCCTGGCGGTTCAGCGTGGTCGGGTCGTGGATGGTGAAGAAGATTTCCAGCAGGTCGCGAAAACTGATGACGGACGGATCAAATTGCAATTTCACCACTTCGGCATGGCCGGTGTCGCCGGCGCAGATTTGCTCGTAGGTGGGATCGGGCTGGTGGCCGCCGGTGTAGCCGGACTCGACATGGACGACGCCCTTGAGCCGCGCGAACACCGCCTCGGTGCACCAGAAGCAGCCGCCGCCCAGATAGGCCGTTTCGAGCGCCGTGCCCGGCGCGGACTGACTAGTCATGACTCCCTCGCGTAGAAGAATGCCCATGGGTTCACTGTAACGCAAACCAAGGCAATACGCTATCGCACGGTAAACTTTGGCATAATGGCTGAAAAGTCACAGGTCCACCATGCACACTCGTTCTCCCCGCGCCGACCAGCGCCCCTTCGACACCAGCCATTTTCGCCAGGCGCTGGGCCAGTTCGCCACCGGCGTCACCGTCATCACCACCCGGCTGGCGGACGGCACGTTCCGCGGCCTGACGGCCAGTTCCTTCAATTCGGTGTCGCTGGACCCGCCGCTGGTGCTGTGGAGCCTGGCGACCACGGCCAACAGCATGCCCATCTTCACCGGCAATTCGCACTACGTCATCAATGTGTTGTCGGCCGACCAGGCGCACCTGGCCAAGCAGTTCGCCACGCGCGGCATCGATCCGTGGGAAAACACCGAATACGAGCTGTCGCGCACCGGCCAGCCCATCCTCAAGGGCGCCTCGGCCTGGTTCGAATGCCACAACCGCAGCCGCTACCCGGAAGGCGACCACGTGATTTTCGTCGGCGAGGTCGAGCTGTGCGAGTTTTCCCCCTCCCCGCCGCTGATTTTCCACAGCGGCCAGTTTGGCAGCCTGGGCTAAAAACGGAAATTGGTGTCGCCATTTGAAAAGCCATTCCGGTGGCCGCGGCATAGAATGCGGGCAGCCTTCACCAATTTTCATAATGAGAGACCACTATGAGCCAAGCCCGCGCCCAATTCCACTGGGATGATCCCCTGCTGCTGGACCAGCAACTGACCGACGACGAGCGCATGGTGCGCGACGCCGCCGCCGCCTATTGCAAGGACAAACTGGCGCCGCGCATCCTGGACGCCTTCCGCCACGAAAAGATGGACACCACGATCTTCCGCGAGATGGGCGAACTGGGCCTGCTGGGCCCGACCATCCCGGAACAGTACGGCGGTCCCGGCCTGAACTACGTGGCCTACGGCCTGATCGCGCGCGAAGTCGAGCGCATCGACTCCGGCTACCGTTCGATGATGAGCGTGCAGTCGTCGCTGGTGATGGTGCCGATCTACGAGTTCGGCACGGAAGAGCAGAAACAGAAATACCTGCCGAAACTGGCCACCGGCGAGTGGATCGGCTGCTTCGGCCTGACCGAGCCCAACCACGGTTCCGATCCCGGCTCGATGATCACCCGCGCCAAGAAGGTACCGGGCGGCTACTCGCTGAGCGGCGCCAAGATGTGGATCACCAACTCGCCGGTCGCCGACGTGTTCGTGGTCTGGGCCAAGGACGATGAAGGCGCGATCCGCGGCTTCGTGCTGGAAAAAGGCATGGCCGGCCTGAGCGCCCCTGCGATCCACGGCAAGTTCGGCCTGCGCGCTTCGGTGACCGGCGAGATCGTGATGGACAATGTGTTCTGCCCGGAAGAGAACGCCTTCCCGGACGTGCGCGGCCTGAAGGGTCCGTTCACCTGTTTGAACTCGGCACGCTACGGCATCGCCTGGGGCGCGCTGGGCGCGGCCGAGGACTGCTGGCACACCGCGCGCCAGTACGTGCTGGACCGCCATCAGTTCGGCCGTCCGCTGGCCGCCAACCAGCTGGTGCAGAAGAAGCTGGCCGACATGCAGACCGAGATCACGCTGGGCCTGCAAGGCTGCCTGCAGCTGGGCCGCATGAAGGACGCCGGCACGGCGGCGGTGGAAATCACCTCGATGATGAAGCGCAATTCCTGCGGCAAGTCGCTGGACATCGCCCGCGTCGCGCGCGATATGCTGGGCGGTAACGGCATTTCGGACGAGTTCGGCATCATCCGCCACATGGTCAACCTGGAAGTGGTGAATACCTACGAAGGTACGCACGACATCCACGCGCTGATCCTGGGCCGCGCCCAGACCGGCATCCAGGCGTTCCAGTAACCCCGAAAGCTTGGGGTCTGACCCCGTACGGGGTCAGACCCCGCCCCGGTTCGGGGTGGGCGTAAAAAAACCGCTGCGGCTGCAAGGCCCCAGCGGTTTTTTTTACGCCTGCTTAGCTTTAGAAGCCCTTGAAGTTGTAGCCCACGCTGACGCTGACAGCCAGTGGATCCAGGCGCACGTCCTGGGTCTGGCCGGTCGAGAAGTGCACCTTGGTTTTCAGCTTGGTCTTGATCACGGTGGCGTCGATGAACCACTTCTCGTTGATCTTCACGGTGCCGCCGATCTGGTAGCTCAGCGCCCACTTGTCGTCCAGCTTGAAGGTGGTGCCCGGGCCGCCGGTGTTGAGCAGCGCGGTCAGCTGGCCGGAGCCGGTCTCTTTCTGGAACATCGCGTAGGTGATGCCCAGGCCCACATACGGACGGAACATCGAGTTGGCCGGCAGGAAGCGGTACTGAATGAAAGCCGTCGGCGGCAGCACTTCCGACGTGCCCAGCTTGCCCGTGCCCTCGATGGCGCCGGCGCCGATCAAGTCGTGCTTGTACGGCAGGCCCAGATCGACTTCGCCCGAAATGTTATCGGTCAGCATGTAGGCAATCGCGAAGCGCGGCTTGGTGTCCGAGCCGACGTCGGCCTTGGTGCCCGGCAGCGCCGGCGCCGAGACATCGCCCGAATCCACTTTCGGCGTGATCTTGTTGATGCCCAGCGTACCCAGCCAGGTACCCTTGGTCTGTTGCGCCGATGCGGCCGAGGCCACCGTCAGTGCGGCGGCCAGCGCCAGCAGTTTTACCGTGTTCTTCATATCGTCTCCTGATTTATTGTGTTGTGAGTCCGGCAGCCGTCCGCCCGGAGGCGGCGGCTGCCTGCGACGACAGAATTACAGCCAGCCCTTGACCACCAGCTTCTCGGCCACGTAACGGGCCAGCAGCAGGTTGTTGAACGGCGTCGGATGGACTTCGTCGGCGAAGGACCAGTGGCTGATGTCGCCGGCCTTGACGTTGCCGGCGTTGCACACCAGCGAGCTGCCCAGCGGGTTGGTCGCCGCGGTCAGGTTGCAGGCAGGTTCCTCAACGTTGGTCAGGCCGTATGGACCAGGGTTGGTCGCCTGGTCGTGGCTGACGGAGAACACGTCGACGATCAGCACTTTCGATTCCGACGCCAGGCCGGTGCTCAGCGCGCCATTAAACGCGGAAACCATGGCGTTGATCAACGGCTGCGAGCTTGGCTTGCTGCGGCCCGACGGCGTGGTGGCCACGTCCGGCAGGTTGTTCACGGTGACGTAGTTGGCGCCGTTGGCGATGATCTTGGTTTTGACCAGGTTGGCCAGTTCGGTACCGGCGGTGGCCATCGCGGCGATCAGCTCAGGACCGTGGGCGGCGGCATAGTCAGCCCCTGCCTTGGCGCCGGCGGCGTTGCCGGCGGCAGTGCCGGCGGCGGTGGCGTCGGTCGTGGCCTTGGCGACCATCGGCCCCCAGACGGCTTGCGAGGCGACCGCCGAATTGCCCGGCTGGACGGCGGCGGTGCCGATCGCGACCTGGGTGATGCTGGTCTGGCTGCTGCCGATACGGGCCGCTTCCGTTTGCGCTGCCAGGCCGATGGCGGCGGCGGCGGATTGCGGGTTGGTGGCGCCGGCGGCCAGCTGGCCTACCAGGCTGGTGACGTAAGCGGCGGCGCCTGCGTCAGCGCCAGCCTTGGCGCCGGCGGCGGCGCCGGCCGCCGTGGCGTCGGTGCTCAGCTTGGTCAGGTTGAACAGCGCATCGTTGCCGCCGGCCATGACGAACACCATTTCATCGCCCTTGAACTTGCCGCCAACGGCTTTCAGGTGGTTGTCGATCTGGGTGGTGACGGGGATGGTCAGCGCGCCCAGCGGGCTGCCGGTCAGCTTGTTGCCCGGGCCGACAGGGTTGGTCACGCGGGCGCCGCCCTGGGCGTAGCCGTAGCAGTTGGCGTGGGCCACTTGCGGTACCGAGAAGCCTTTGGTGGCGTCGCCGTCCAGGCCGGTCAGGGCCGCGCACGGGGCCGCCACGCCCAGCTGGGCGGCGACCAGTTCGGTCCAGTTCTTGCCGGTCAGCGTAGTGACGGTGGCGGAGCTGTCGCCATTGATCGTAAATTTGCCACCCTTGAGCGCGGCGACCGTGCCGACGGCGTAGGAGCCGACGTCGGACAGGCTGTCGCCAAACGACACCTGGCTGCTGTACTTGTTCTTGATGGTCTGATCGCCGGGTTTGGGATCGGTACCGCCGCAACCCGCAAGAACGGCCAGGGTAATTGCCGCGAGTGCAAATTTAGTATGATGCATGTTGTCTCCTAGAAAAATTCTTTTATAGTGTGATACGAACGGCCGTGCTATTCGCAACCCAACTAATATGCCAGCCTTAACCGCGAATGTATAGGGGAGCACATAAAAACCCCCTGTATTTGTGGCTAAAAAGAACGGTTGCTCGGCTGCATTTTCATAGAGACAACTTACATCGAAACCGATTTCACCGGCTTGGTGCAGAATCGAAGAAGTTTCTTGCTTCGCGGAGGCAGAATGGCGCCACCAAACCGGCGTGATAAGCGTCGTTGACCGCCTTGTCGGCGGCCGCCGACGTGCCCTTGCTGGCCAGCACGGACAGGCGCAGCACCTGCTTGGCGGCGGCGAATTCGGCGCGCGTGGCGCGATAGGGAACCAGCAACGCCGAGTCGTCCACATCCAGCACCGTCAGCAGGCTCGATGCCATGCCGCGGGCGGTGAAGTAGTCATTGGTGGCGTCGGTATTGGCGAACGGCACCACCGGGTCCTGGTTGCCGCCGCACAGGAACAGCGGCACGGTCGGCGTGTAGGTACGCAGGTCGTTCCTCAGCAGCCATTTACGCAGCGGCTGGGCCGGCGAGCAGGCCAGCGGCGCGCCAGGGCTGGCGTTGCAGGGATGGTCCTTGAGGTCGGCCAGGTAGCCGTTGCGGTAGCTGGTCTTCATCAGGTGGTCGACGCCGAAATAGGACGCGTAGCCCGACGCCTGCGGCAGGGAATCCTGCGCGAACAGCACGTCGTTCGGCAGCTTGCCGGCCGCGACCAGGTCGCCCAGGCCCTGCGTGCCCGGCAGCAGCGTATCGATGCCGGTGGCGTACTTGGCCTCGTAGATGTCGTCCAGGCTGTTGTAGATGGCGGCGCCGGCGCGCTGGCCGGCGTTGATCAGCATCGGCAGGAAACCGCTGGAACCCATCGTCGGCGCGCCGCCGTAGATGCCGTCGCCGAATTGCAGCAGCGCATACGGGCCGGACATCGGCGCCGCCGCCGTCACCGTGAATTCGCTGGCATACTTGACCTGCATCGCGCGCTGGGTGGCCAGCGCCACGAAGCCGCCTTGAGAGTAACCACTCACCATCAGCCGGCTGGAGGCGTTGGCGCTGATGCTGCCGAACACGCTGCGGGCGGCGCGCAAGGCGTCGACCATGTCGTTCGATTGCTGGTCGGCGTCCAGGTAGGCGTGGTAGGCCAGCGACGAGCCGGCATAGCCGGCGTAGTTCGGCGCCACCACGATGTAGCCCTGGGTCGCGAACATCGCCGCCACCAGCAGCGCCTCGGTGCCGGACAGGTTGGACATGTCGGTGGTCTTGCGCGGCGAGGTGCCGTGCGCGTACAGCATCACCGGACGGGCGCCCTGGCAGGCCGGGTTGCTGCCGGACGGCACGATGATGGCGGTGCTGGCGTCGGTGTCGGCCGCCACCGAATCGACGGTGTGGTACTTGAGGGTGTAGGTGGTGACGGCGCAGGTCGGCGTGCCGGTCATGGAACTGCCGAGGGTGATGGCGCCGTCGACCAGTTTCTTCATGACGGCCGGATCAATGGTGCTGGCCATGGCGCCGCCGCCGATGGCGGCCGGCACCAGCGTGGCGCCGCCGATGGGCACGCCGCGCAGCTGGACCGGCGGCTGCGTCACCACGTTGCCGCCGGTCTGGTTGCCGGCGGAACCGCCGCCGCCTCCACAGCAGGCCAGCAGGACGGCGAGGGAAATCAAGGAAAAACGGGCGGCGTTAAACATGGCGCATCCTTGAATAAGGTGCGGGGCGTAAAAGTAGCCCCTGCTGATAGGTCAAGATTGCCGGAATCTTTTTTTGCCCGGCAACGCTTTAGCTTAGCAGGAAAGTAATCTCATCGCATGTGGTATCGCAACGCCCACGTCTCATTTTGTCAGCAGGGACGCGATCACGCCGGCCGAGCCGAACACCGAACGGCGCAGGCGGTCGTTCACTCCCAGCCATTGCGCGCCTTGCGGCGGGGTCTCCACCAGGATCAGGTCGGAGCCGGTCTGGTCCATGTCGCGCAGCGCGGCGTACAGGCCGTAGGCGTAGCCGGCCGGATCGGCGGGCAGCATGCATTGCGGCTGCTGTTTTGGCAGGGCCGGCAAGGCGTGGCTGATCAGCGCCACCTTGACGCCGCGCGCCTGCAACTGCGCCAGCGCCGCCGTCAGCTCGGCTTGCGCCAGCATGGTGACCGGGGTGCGCGGCGCGTAATGCGATTCCAGCGTGCCGGAGGCGCGCGGAGCAGCCTGGTCCGGCGCGGCCGGCAGCGCGCCGATGACGTCGGCGATCTGCTGCGCGCTGATGTGGCCGGGACGCAGCAGCACCGGGCCGTGCGTGGCCAGGCGCGACAGGTCGACGATGGTCGATTCGATACCGACCTGGCTGGCGCCGCCTTCCAGCACCGTGGTCAGCAGCGCGCCGCTGCAGGCTTCGCCGTCGGTGGCGCCGTCGTCCCGCTCGTCGAGGCCGAACTCGTCGCGCACGTGCTGCGCGGTGGTCGGGCTGACGTTGCCGAACTTGTTGGCCGACGGCGCTGCCACGCCGCCCTTGCCGCCCTTGAAGGCGCTCAGCAAGGCGATCGCGACCGGATGCGACGGGCAGCGGATGCCGACCGTATCCTGGCCGCCGGAGACGGCGTCGGGAATGTGGCTGGCGCGTTTCAAAATCAAGGTCAGCGGACCGGGCCAGAAGGCGGCCACCAGTTGACGGGCTTCCGGCGGGATGTCGGTGACCCAGTAGTCGAGCGCGGCGCCGGGGGCGACGTGGACGATCACCGGATGATCGTTCGGACGGCCCTTGGCCTGGTAGATGCGGGCCACGGCCGCCGGGTTCTCGGCGTCGGCGCCCAGGCCGTAGACGGTCTCGGTGGGGAAGGCGACCAGGCCGCCCTCCTCCAGGATCGCCGCCGCCGCCGCGATGGCGCTGTGATCGGCTACCGTTGCGGCCTGCTGCTTCACGGTGCCGCCTTGTCGATCGCCAAGATGGCGCAGGCGGCATCGAGCTGCTGCTGCGCTTGCGCCAAGGTCGGCGCGATGAAGGTCAGGTGACCCATCTTGCGGGCGCGGCGTGGATCGTCCTTGCCGTACAGGTGCAGGCAGGCGCCCGGCAGCGCCAGCACCTGGTCCCAGGCCGGTTCGCGCGTGGCGTCGGTGTCGTCGGTGAACCAGACGTCGCCGAGAATGTTGAGCATCACGGCCGGCGAATGCTGGCGCACGTCGCCCAGCGGCAAGCGCGCCATCGCGCGCACCTGCTGCGCGAACTGGCTGGTGACGCAGGCGTCCATCGTGTAGTGGCCGCTGTTGTGCGGACGCGGCGCCATCTCGTTGACCACCAGGCTGCCGTCGGTGAGCACGAAGAACTCGATGCATAGCACGCCGACATAACCGAGCTCGGCGACGATGGCTTGCGCCGCCTGCTGCGCGATCCTGGCGCTGGCGTCGGACACGTTCGGGCCCGGCACGGTGGTGGTGAACAGGATGCCGTCGCGGTGGACGTTCTCGGCGATCGGATAAACCACCGACTCGCCGTCGGCGCCACGGGCGGTCAGCACCGAGACCTCGTAGGCCAGCGGCAGCATCTTCTCCAGCAGGCAAGTCACGCCGTCCATGCTGTCGAAGGCGGCGCGCACGTCCTCGCGGCTGCGCACGCGGACCTGGCCCTTGCCGTCGTAACCCATGCGCACGGTCTTCAGGATGCCGGGCAGCAGATCGTCGCCGATGGCGGCGATGTCTTCATGCGAGGCGATCACCTTGTGCGGCGCCGGCATCACGCCCGACTTGGGCGCGCAATCGACGAAGAAGCGTTTCTCGGCGATGCGGTCCTGCGCCACCGACACGCCGTGCGCGTTCGGCGCGACAAACACTTGCTGCGCCAGGCGCGACAGGCTGTCGGCCGGCACGTTCTCGAATTCGGTGGTGACGGCCAGGCATTGCGCGGCCAGCGCGTCGAGGCCGGCGGCATCGCTGTAGCCGGCTTCAACCAGGCGCTGCGCGACCTGCCCTGCGGGACAATCGGCCGCCGGTTCCAGCACGGCGACTTGATAGCCCATGCTTTGCGCGGCCTGGGCGAACATGCGGCCCAGCTGGCCGCCGCCCATCACACCCAGCCAGGCTGGCGGATTGGCGGCTGGCAGAATTGGTGAAAACTGTTTACTCATTTATTCCAGCGGTAAAGTCATGGCCTTGGCGGCTTCGGTTTGCGTGACACGGAATGCTTCCAGCTTGTCGGCCAGCGCGTCGTCGTTGGCGGCGATCATGGCGACCGCCGTCAGCGCGGCGTTGGCGGCGCCGGCTTCGCCGATGGCGAAGGTCGACACCGGCACCCCCTTGGGCATCTGCACGATGGACAGCAGCGAATCCTCGCCGCGCAGGTACTTGGACGGCACCGGCACGCCCAGCACCGGCACGATGGTCATCGCGGCCACCATGCCAGGCAGGTGGGCCGCGCCGCCGGCGCCGGCGATGATGGCGCGCAGGCCGCGAGCGCGGGCGCTCTTGGCGTAGGCGTACATCTCGTCCGGCATGCGGTGCGCGGAAATGACTTGCGCTTCAAACGGCACGCCGAACTGCTTGAGGATGGCGACCGCGTTCTGCATCACGTCCCAGTCCGACGACGAACCCATGATGACGCCGACCAGTGGCTTGTTCTGCTCGCTCATATCAGGCCTTCAGCTTCTGGCCGGTCAGGCGCTCGATGGCTTCGAAGTACTTGGCCTGGGTCTTGTCGATGACGTCGGCAGGCAGCGCCGGCGCCGGTGCGGTTTTGCCCCAGGTCAGGGTTTCCAGGTAGTCGCGCACGAACTGCTTGTCGAACGACGGCGGCGACATGCCAGGCTTGTACGAGTCCGCTGGCCAGAAGCGCGACGAGTCGGCGGTCAGCACTTCGTCCATCAGGTGCATGACGCCGTTGTCGTCCAGGCCGAACTCGAACTTGGTGTCGGCGATGATGATGCCGCGCGTGGCGGCGTAGTCGGCGGCGGCCTGGTACAGGGCGATGCTGACGTCGCGCATCTTGGCGGCCAGTTCGGCGCCGATGCGGTTTTCCATGTCGGCAAAGCTGATGTTCTCGTCGTGCTCGCCCAGGTCCGCCTTGGCGGCCGGGGTGAACAGCGGCTCAGGCAGCTTCTCAGCCTGTTGCAGGCCGGCCGGCAGCTTGATGCCGCAGATGCTGCCGGTGTCCTGGTAATCCTTCCAGCCCGAGCCGATGATGTAACCGCGCACCACCGCCTCGACCATGATCGGCTTCAGGCGCTTGGCGACCACGGCGCGGCCTTTGACCTGCTCCACTTCGTCGGCGGCGACCACCGATTCCGGCGCCACGCCGGTCAGGTGGTTCGGCACGATGTGGCCGAGTTTCTCGAACCAGAAATCGCTCATCTGGTTCAGGACCATGCCCTTGCCGGGGATAGGCTCGTTCATGACGACGTCGAAGGCCGACAGGCGGTCGGTGGTGACGATCAAAATCTTGTCGTCGCCGACTGCGTAGTTGTCGCGGACTTTGCCGTGGCCGAGCAGTGGCAGGGAGTGAATGGAGGTCTGGTAAAGGCTGTTCATAGCGGGAGGTGGATAGACTAGCGGTATAGAAAAGCGAAAACCGGCGCAGGGAAAACCTTGCTAGCCGGTCAAGAGAGATGGACCGATTCCCGAAAGAATCAGTCCGTTCCAAAACAGAATTTTACTTCACAATCTGCGACAGCTCGCCGGCCTTGTAGCGCTCGGCCATTTTTTCCATCGGGATGACCTTGATCTTCGACGCCTGGCCTTCGCAGCCGAAGGACTGGAAGCGGGCGCGCACGATCAGCTCGGCGGCGGCGCGGGCTGGCTTCAGGAAGTCGCGCGGGTCGAACTTCGATGGGTTCTCGAACAGGAACTTGCGGGTGGCCGCGGTCATCGCCAGACGGATGTCGGTGTCGATGTTGATCTTGCGCACGCCGTGACGGATGCCTTCCTGGATCTCTTCGACCGGCACGCCGTAGGTTTCCTTCATGTCGCCGCCGAATTCGCGGATGATGGCCAGCAGTTCCTGCGGCACCGACGACGAACCGTGCATCACCAGGTGGGTGTTGGGGATGCGGGCGTGGATTTCCTTGATGCGGTCGATGGCCAGGATGTCGCCGGTCGGCTTGCGGGTGAACTTGTAGGCGCCGTGCGAGGTGCCGATGGCGATCGCCAGCGCGTCGCACTGGGTGCGCTGCACGAAGTCGGCGGCCTGGGCCACGTCGGTCAGCAGCATTTCGCGGGTCATGGTGCCTTCGGCGCCGTGGCCGTCTTCCTTGTCGCCCTTCATGGTTTCCAGCGAACCGAGCACGCCCAGTTCGGCTTCCACGGTGACGCCGATGGCGTGCGAGAACTTGACCACTTCTTTCGATACTTCGACGTTGTACTCGTACGAAGCGACCGACTTGCCGTCCGCTTCCAGCGAGCCGTCCATCATCACCGAGGTGAAGCCGGAGCGGATCGCGCCCATGCAGACCGCCGGCGACTGGCCGTGGTCCTGGTGCATGACGACCGGGATATGCGGGTAGGCTTCGACGGCGGCGTCGATCAGGTGGCGCAGGAAGGCTTCGCCTGCATATTTGCGGGCGCCGGCCGAAGCTTGCATGATGACCGGGCTGTTCAGGGCGTCGGCCGCGGCCATGATGGCCTGCACTTGCTCCAGATTGTTGACGTTGAATGCAGGGATGCCATAGCCGTTTTCAGCGGCGTGGTCCAGCAGTTGACGCATGGATACGAGGGACATGGTAATACTCCAAACAATAAAAAAACCTTTGCCGAAGCCGTGCACCATGCGCCGTCATCCCCGCGCAGGCGGGGATCCATGCTGAGGATCAAATCAACTCGGCATGGATTCCCGCGTGCGCGGGAATGACGTATCTATGCGTACCCAGCTATCGTACTATTTAGTAAATTCTCCAACCTTGACGATCTTCAGCGCATTGGTGCCACCGACCTGGCCCATCGGCTCGCCCCAGGTGACGACGATCATGTCACCCTTCTTGGCGATGCCGTTCTGGACCAGCAGATCCTCGGCCTGTTTCAACACTTCCGCGCTGCCGGCCTTTTGCAGCAGATTGTAGGCCTTCACGTTGCGATACAGCGCCACCTTGCGCTGGGTCGTCACGCTCGGCGTCAGCGCGAAGATCGGCGTATCGATGTTGTGACGGCTCATCCACAACGCGGTCGAGCCGGACTCGGTCAGCGCCACGATGGCCTTCACCGCCAGATGGTGCGCGGTGAACAGCGCGGCATAGGCGATCGACTGATCGATCCGGGTGAAGGTCGCATTCAGGAAGTCGGCGTCGAGCTTGTTGTACTCGGACTGCTCGGCTTCCACGCAAATGGCGGCCATCATTTCCACCGTTTCAATCGGATAACGACCGGAGGCGGTTTCCGCCGAGGTCATCACCGCGTCCGTGCCGTCCAGCACCGCGTTGGCCACGTCCGATACTTCGGCGCGGGTCGGCACGGCGTTGAAGATCATCGACTCCATCATCTGGGTCGCGGTGATCGCCAGCTTGTTCGACTCGCGCGCCATGCGGATCATGCGCTTCTGCAGCGCCGGCACCGCCGCGTTGCCCACTTCCACCGCCAAGTCGCCACGCGCGACCATGATGCCGTCGGAAGCGTCGAGGATCTCCTGCAGCACAGGGATCGCTTCGGCGCGTTCGATCTTGGCGATCATCAGCGGCTTGTGGCCGAACGGCTCGCCGGCGATATTGGCCAGCTGGCGCGCCATTTCCATATCGGTCGCACTTTTCGGGAACGAGATCGCCAGGTAATCGCACTGGAAACTCATTGCCGTCTTGATGTCTTCCATGTCCTTGGCGGTCAGCGCCGGCGCGGTCAAGCCGCCGCCCTGGCGATTGATGCCCTTGTTGTTGGACAGTTCGCCACCGATTTTCACGGTGGTGTAAATCTCATGGCCGACGATCTGGTCGACCACCAGCACGATCAGGCCGTCGTTCAGCAACAGCTTGTCGTCGGCGCGCAAATCCTGCGGCAGCGCCTTGTAGTCCAGGCCGACGCGTTCCTGGTTGCCCAGTTCGCCGTTTTCGCCCCATTTTGCGTCCAGGATGAATTTATCGCCGTTCGCAAGGTCAATCTTACCATTTTCAAACTTGCCGACGCGGATTTTAGGACCCTGCATGTCGGCCATGATCGCCACTTCGCGGCCGCATTCGGCTGCCGCTTCGCGCACCAGACGGGCGCGGTCGATATGGTCCTGGGCCTTGCCATGCGAGAAGTTCAGGCGCACGACATCAACGCCCGCACGTATCATTTTCACCAGGACGTTGAAGTCAGTGGAGGCTGGGCCGATCGTTGCAACAATTTTGGTACCACGGGACATAGTATTCCTTGAGCGTTGGGTCATGCGAACAGTCTCCGCAAGTGCGGCGGAGACCCGGAAAAGCTGCGCTGTTTGTATTGCTTGGGCCCAAAATTTGTAGCAAAGCTACAAATTTCAGGCCTTTCTCAGGCATTAACTTGATTTTACTGTTAATTTGCTACACCGCACGACCGTGCTTTTATACTTACTATTTTTCCGTACTATTTACTGCGCCGCAGCACGCTGCGTCAAAATCTCCACCGCAGGCAGGGTCTTACCTTCCAGGAACTCCAGGAAGGCGCCGCCGCCGGTCGAGATGTAACCGATCTGCTCGGTGATGTTGTACTTGGCAATCGCCGCCAGCGTGTCGCCGCCGCCGGCGATCGAGAACGCCTTCGAGTTGGCGATGGCCAGCGCCAGCGTCTTGGTGCCTTCGCCGAACTGGTCGAACTCGAACACGCCGACCGGGCCGTTCCAGACGATGGTGCCGGCGGCGCCGATCTGCGCGGCCAGGATGGCGGCGGTTTTCGGGCCGATGTCCAGGATCATGTCGTCGTCGGCCACGTCAGCCACATCCTTGATGGTGGCGACGGCGGTAGGCGAGAATTCCTTGGCGCAAACGACGTCGACCGGGATCGGCACCTGCGCGCCGCGCTGGGCCATGATCTCGATGATGGCCTTGGCTTCTTCGACCAGCTCGTTTTCCACCAGCGACTTGCCGATGTTCAGGCCGACGGCCTTCATGAAGGTGTTGGCGATGCCGCCGCCGACGATCAGGTTGTCGACCTTGTCGGCCAGCGCCTTCAGGATCGACAGTTTGGACGACACCTTGGAACCGGCGACGATGGCCAGCAGCGGACGGGCCGGGGCGCCCAGCGCCTTGCCCAGTGCGTCCAGCTCGGCGGCCAGCAGCGGACCGGCGCAGGCGACCGGCGCGAACTTGGCGATGCCGTGCGTCGAGGCTTCCGCGCGGTGCGCGGTGCCGAAAGCGTCGTTGACGTAGATGTCGCACAAAGCGGCCATTTTCTGCGCCAGTTCGTCGCTGTTCTTCTTTTCGCCCTTGTTCACGCGCACGTTTTCCAGCAATACCACTTGGCCGGCTTGCAAGCCTTCCAGGCCAGCGCCGTCGACCCAGTTCTGTTTCAGCTCGACCGGCTGGCCCAGCAGCTCGGCCAGGCGCGCGGCGACCGGCGCCAGGCTGTCTTCCGCCTTGAACTCGCCTTCGGTCGGACGGCCCAGGTGGGACGTGACCATGACCTTGGCGCCGGCGGCCGCGGCAGCCTTAATGGCCGGTACGGAGGCGCGGATGCGCGTATCTTCGGTGATATTGCCGCTATCATCCTGCGGCACGTTCAAGTCGGCGCGAATGAAAACGCGCTTGCCTTGCAGCGCATTCTGGGCGATGAGATCTTGCAGACGGATGAAGTTCAAAACAGCGGACATGGTTACCCAAAGGTCGAGTTGAGGAAAGAGCGCTATTTTACCGCAAGGACGGGGTGATTTATCTGTTATTAAAATACATGCATCAGCCGCAAAGCCGTGTAAAAGGCCATGCCGAACACAATTGTCTGCAACATATTGCGTCGCAGCAAATAAAAGATCGTGGCGACGATCCCTGATACCAGTTTGAGATTGCTCACATCCAGCAGCGGATGGCTGTCCACCATGATCAGGTCCGGCGCCACGATGGCCGCCAGCGCGCAGGCCGGCGCGTAGCGCAGCATGCCCTGCACCCGCGGCGGGATGGTGATGTGCTGGCCGATCAGCCAGAACGAGCTGCGGGTGGCGGCGGTGGCCAGCGCCAGCACGCCGATGATGATCCAGATTTCCCAATCAGCCATGCGGTTTTCTCCATTTTTCGACGCCCTCTTCGATCGCCATCGAGGTCAGCATGCCGACCAGCACGGCCAGCAGCAGGCCCAGCTTGTACGGCAGGCCGGCCGCCAGCACCGACACCGCGCCGGCCACCAGCACGCCGCACAGCGCGGGACGTCCCACCACCAGCGGTATCATCACGCAGATGATGGCCAGGGTGCCGGCAAAGCCCAGCCCCCATTCGGCCGGCACGGCGCTGCCGAGGAAGATGCCGGCGATCGAACCGACCTGCCAGGCGCCCCAGTTGGGGTACAGCAGGCCTTTCAGATAGGACAGCTTGCCCACCTGCGGCGCCTCGCTGGGGTATTTATGCAGGAACATGGCGACCGTCATGTCGCCGGCCACGTAGCCGAGCACGAAGCGCTTGCGCCACGGCAGCTGGGCGAAATGCGGCGCCAGCAGGGCCGAGAAGATGACAAAGCGCAGGTTGACCACGAACGCGGTGGCGAAAATGACCCAGATCGGCGAGTGCGAGGCGATCAGCGGCAAGGCCGCCAGCTGGGCCGATCCGGCGAACACCAGCAAGGTCATGCCCAGCGCCTGCGGCACCGTCAGCCCGCTTTTGACCATGGCGATGCCGACCACCAGGCCCCAGGCGCCGATGCCGAACAAGGTGGGAGTGCCGGTCTTGAGGCCTTCGCGCCACGAGGGTTCGTGGTGCTCGGCGACATAGGGTTGGGAGGGTGTGCTGCTCAATTCGGTCATGTGCGTAATCGTGTGTCATTCCCGCCACATAGCAGGCCGCACCGGGGTTGTAGAGGCGCTATTTTACCGATGATTTTTGCTCAATGCGCGAATCCGTTAAAATCGTGGTTTTCCTCAGCCTTACGGAGCACACGAATATGACCAACGCCCACACGTCCGCCGCCACCAACGCAGTTGAGCTCGAGGGCAAGGACTTGCCGGCCCACTGCCCTAACCCGGCCATGCCGCTGTGGTCGTCCCACCCGCGCGTGTTCCTGGAGTTCAACCACGACGGCATCGCCAAGTGCCCGTACTGCGGCACCGCCTATCGCCTGAAGCCGGGCACCGTCGTCGCTCACCACTAAGTCACCACTAATATAAGCGCCAGCCACGCATCCCGGAGCCAGCATGCCCACCAAGCGAGTCAAGCAGTTGAATGGCAGTGCCGCCGAGACCGAATCGGCTTTTTACGACGCGCTCAACCGCGCCGACCTGGACGCGCTGATGGCGCTGTGGGCCGACGACGATGAAATCGTCTGCGTGCATCCGGGCGGGCCGCGCCTGATCGGGCATGCGGCGATCCGCAGCTCGTGGGCCGCGATCCTGGAACACGGCGGCCTGCACATCATGCCGTCGCAGCTGCACGAAACCCACAACCTGATGAGTTCCGTGCATACCTTGGTCGAGGGCACCACCGCCGGCGGCGAGGCCGCGCACCTGGTCGCCACCAACGTCTACGTCAAGACGCCGCGCGGCTGGCGCATCGTGCTGCACCATGTGTCGGTGGCGCCGGGACCGGCGCCGGCCGATACCCACAGCCAGATCCTGCATTAAACCCGCACAGCGGCAACCAGGGGTCAGACCCCGTACGGGGTCTGACCCCGCCTTATCGGGGTGAAAGCTCGGCTCAATCAACGGACAGCGATGAAATACACGGCGCCCTTCTGGCTACCTTCCGGCCACCTGCAAACCATCTATCCCGCCACCTGCATCGCCAAGCCGGCGGTGCGGTTCCGGCGCGAGCGCTGGGAGGCGCCGGACGGCGATTTCGTCGATGTCGATTTCGTCGACGGCCAGCCGGGCCAACCGTTCGTGGTGCTGTTCCACGGCCTCGAAGGCTCGTCCGACAGCCATTACGCGCGGGCGCTGATGGCCGACGTGGCCGCGCGCGGCTGGTCGGGCGCGGTGCCGCATTTCCGCGGCTGCTCCGGCGAGCCCAATCGCGCGCCGCGCTTCTACCACTCGGGCGACGCCACCGAGATCGACTGGATCGTGCGCCGCCTGCACGGCCGCAGCAGCGGCAAGTTCTACGCCGCCGGCGTCTCGCTGGGCGGCAACGCGCTGCTGCGCTGGCTGGGCGAGTCGCAGCACCAGGCCGATTTTGTCGACGCCGCCTGCGCGGTGTCGGCGCCGCTGGACCTGGCGCAGGGCGGCGTCTCGCTGTCGAGCGGCTTCAACATGATTTACACGCGCATGTTCCTGCAAACGCTCAAGCCCAAGTGCATCGCCAAGCTCCAGCAGTTCCCCGGCCTGTTCGACCTCGACGCGCTGCACGCCGCGCGCGACCTGTACGCCTTCGACAACGTGGTGACGGCGCCGCTGCACGGCTACCGCAACACCGACGATTACTGGGACCGCGCCAGCGCCAAGCATGTGCTGGACGACATCACCGTGCCGACCTTGGTGCTGAACGCGAAGAACGATCCCTTCCTGCCCGGCCGCCACCTGCCGCAACGCGCGGCGCCGAACGTGGTGCTGGACTATCCCGCCGAAGGCGGCCATGTGGGCTTTGCCGTCGGCGGCCTGCCGGGCAAGCTGCACTGGCTGCCGCAGCGCCTGATCCACTTCATGGAAGGCGTCAGCGCCACCTATTCCGCACTGGCAGAACAACATGGATGACATCGTCAAGCAAGCACTGGCCAAGTGGCCCAACGTGCCCCACTGCTACGGCTGGCTGGGACTGGATGCGCGCGGCAACTGGCGCATGCGCGACGAGCGCGCCCAGCACCTGAACCTGCCGGGCGACAAACTGCACCACGCGGCGCTGGTCGCCTTCATCGTGCGCAACTACGCGGCCGACGAGCGCGGCTGCTGGTATTTCCAGAACGGTCCGCAGCGTGTGTACGTACAGCTGGAGGCCACGCCCTACATCGTCCGCACCGATCCGGCGCAAGGCTGGACCTTGCACACGGGCGCGGCGCTGGGGCCGGTTGAGGAAGCGTTGCTGACGGAGACTGGCGCGCTGGTCTTGCACAGTGGCGCCGTGGTGGCGCAGCTGGACGACCGCGATTTCGCCCATGTGCTGCCACTGTTGAAAATGAACGGCGCCGCCGTGGCCGATGAAGACTTGCTGGCGTGGATGGAAGGCTCGGCGGCCGGCGCGCTGACGCTGGACGGCGTGGCCGTGCAGCGCGTGGCGGCGGCCGGACTACCGGAGCGCTACGGCTACGTCAGCGCACCGTCCGCACCGGCATAGGATTGTTATCCTGGCGCAGGCGGTCGAGCGGATTGCCCGGCGCCGCGCCTTCCGCGCCGCTGCGCATCTCCGCCTTGAACGCCGGGCGCGAATCGGCCTCGCGTAAATCCTTCTTGCCCTTTTCGCCCAGCTCCTCGCGGCGGCGCGCCTGCAACTCGCGCTCGCGCGCATCGATCACGGCCTGGTCGTAGAAGGAGGCGTCGGGCGACTTGCGCGCGTAGCTCAGCTGGTCCAGCGCCGACAGCACGCCGCCCTGCAACACATACGATTCCGCCAGCGCGATATGCTGCAAGGCCAGCTTGCCCTGCTTGGAATACGCCTGCGCCAGCAAATCGTAGGCATCCGGATCTTCGCGGTACAGCTGCACCTGGTCGCGCAGATAGACGGCCGCCTGCTCCAGCTTGCCGGCCGCGATCAGGGCCTCGCCATATTGATGCGCGATGCCGCGCGACAGCGGGAACTGCACATGCGCCGCTTCCGCCTCGGCCAATCCTTTTTCGATCATGGCCTTGTTGTCCGGCTGCGCCAGCTTGATCTCGATCGCGGTGCTGACGAAGATCGAATCCGGCGCCGGCCGCGCGGCCGCGCTGAAGGTGCCGGCGGCGGCCGGCTTGTCGAAGGTCGCGCGCGCCTTGTCGAGCCAGACCTGGGCTTGCGCGGTCTCGCCTTTTTTCAGCGACAGGAAAGCCATGCCGTACTGGCCGGCGGTGACCTGCTGGCGGTTTTCCTGCTGCATCTGGCCTTCAAAAAACGTCTTGGCCTCGGCCAGGCCGGCCGCGCTCGGGTCCTGCAACACCCGCGCGCGCGAACGCACCAGGTAGAAATCCAGGCTGTCCTGGCGCTGCTTGTAGGGCTGCTCGCGGATGCGCGCCTGGATGTCGGCGATGCGCTCGGTGGTCAGCGGGTGGCTTTGCAGATAGGCCGGCACCAGGTCGCTGTAGTTGCGGGTCGCGGTCTGCATGCGCTGGAAGAAGGCCACCATGCCCGAGGTGTCGAAGCCGGCCGCGCCCATGATCTGGAAACCGATGCGGTCGGCCTCGCGCTCGGCGTCGCGGCCGAAATTGAGTTGACGCTGGATCGCCAGGCCCTGCCCGGCCGAGAACACGCCGATGGCGGCGTCGCCGCCGGCCTTGGAGGCCAGCGCCGCCAGGATCATCGCCGCCAGCGGGATCAAGGCGTCCTGCTTCTGCTGGCCGATCGAGCGGGCGATATGGCGCTGCGCCACGTGGCCGATCTCGTGGCCCAGCACCGAGGCCAGCTCGGACTCGGACTGCGCCGCCAGCAGCAGCGCCGAGTGCACGGCGATGAAGCCGCCGGGCAGCGCGAAGGCGTTCAGCATCGGATCGCGCACAGCGAAGAAGTAGTAATCGAAATTGGCCTCGCCGCGCGCGCCGGGACGGGCGGCGACCAGCGAGTTGCCGAAGTTGTTCAGGTATTCGAGGATGGGGCCGTCGTCGAGGAAATCGCGGTCGCGGCGGATATCGCGCATGATTTCCTCGCCCAGCTTGCGCTCCATCAGCGGCGACAAGTCCTGGCGTTCGGTATCGCCTAGCGCCGGCAGGTTGGGGATTTTGGCGGGCGCCAGAACATCCTGTGCCATAGCCAGGGGCATGGCGATCAGCAGCGCGGCGGCAACTACACGCATGCGCAGAGAGCGGGGGGAGCGTTTTGTATTCACGATGATATGATACCCGCAACTTGGGCGCACAAGCACGGCGTCCGCCGACGAATTATTTTGTTACGTTTTGAAGCTCACCATGACCATCGAAAACTCCGCGCCCGCCGACCAACTGACCCACTTCGACGGCTCCGGCCAGGCGCACATGGTCGATGTCGGCGCCAAGACCGAGACGCACCGCATCGCGCTGGCCAGCGGCAGCATCCGCATGAAGCCGGAAACGCTGGCCATCATCACCGGCGGCACAGCCAAAAAGGGCGACGTGCTGGGCATCGCGCGCATCGCGGCGATCATGGCGTCCAAGCGCACCAGCGACCTGGTGCCGCTGTGCCACCCGCTGGCGCTGACCCGGGTGACGGTCGATTTCGAGACCGATGTGGCCAATTCCAGCGTGCATTGCAAGGCCCAGGTGGAAACCTACGGCAAGACCGGGGTGGAAATGGAGGCGCTGACGGCGGTGCAGGTCGGCCTGCTGACGGTGTACGACATGTGCAAGGCCGTGGATCGGGGCATGGTCATGACCGATATCCGCGTGATGGAAAAGCATGGCGGCAAGTCGGGCGATTGGAGCGCGACAAGTTAAGCAATGTTGCCAGTTGCCTCACTCTGCGCTGTCCTCAAAAACTCCAAAATGCAACGGTTTTCAGCGTTACGCCGTCGCTGGCGTGCTAGTCTGCGACCAATCAGCAACCTCTTGTATTGTCTGATTGTTACCTTAGTTGGGTGGGTATATAATAAATGTCACTGAAGTAATCTTTTGACGTAGGCCTCACCGTACCCGCCTCGCGCATACGAGAAAGAATTTGAATGAGCAGCAACCCTCCACCGAGCGAAGCCAAGACTCAGGAATACGAATTCGAGCAAATGAATCTGCAGGTGGGCGGCAGGATTCAGTTCATCACTCACCGCACGATCAAGCCGATCCAGCACTTCTCCACGCTGATCGGCTGGGCCAAGGATGAGTATATGATCGTCAAGGTTCCGTTCGAGAACAACGCACCGATCGCCCTCAACGACGGCGACAAGCTGACCATCCGCGTGTTCTCCGGGGTCAACGTGTGCTCGTTCTCCTGCGTGGTGCAACGGGTGTTCCCGCGTCCACTGTTTTATGTCCACCTGTCGTTCCCGCAGTCCATCCAGGGCACCAGCCTGCGCGCGGCGATGCGGGTCAAGGTCGATATTCCTGCCCAGGTGACTTCACCGGGCGGCACTAATTCCGTATTCCTGGTGAACCTGAGCGTCTCCGGCGCGTTGATCGAATCGGCCAAGAAGCTGTCGGACGACGAGGCCGAGGTCGGACTGTCGTTCTATCTGATCGCCCAGCCCGGCAACCGGCAGGTGCGTATCAATCCTAACGCCACCATCCGCAACATCAACGTGGTCAAGCCCGCCACCGGTGACAAGCCCGAGGTGTTCACCTATGGCGTGCAGTTCATCGACCTGGATCCGGTCCACTACACCATGCTGCAAAACCTGACCTACGAGGCGCTGATCGCCGACCGCCAGAAGATCGTCTGATCCATTCAATGCAGGAACGAAAAAAAACCGGCCGAAGCCGGTTTTTCTATATTCAAACCGAGAACATTAAGGGACTACGTTGTTCTTGGTCAGAGCTTGCTGGGCTGCGGTGTTGGTGACGGTGGTGGTCACGTTCCAGGTTACGTTAGCTGCACCGGCGGCGATGGTCGGGGTGTAGGTAGCGGTCAAGCCGTCGATGTTTTTGCCGACGCCGGTGGCGAAGGTTTCAACGATCACGCCGTCCGCGACGGTGACGCCGGAAACTTCCTTGGTTGGGGTGAAGGTCGGTACGCCTTTGGCGCCGGCGTTACAGCCGACCAGGTCCCCTCCACCTTCCTGGGCGCACAACGCCACCGCAGTCTTGATCGAGTCGATCGCGCCTTGCGCATTGGCCATCTTGGCTTTGATGGTGTAGTCGCTGTATGCTGGAATCGCAACCGCGGCCAGAATACCGATAATGGCAACGACGATCATCAGTTCGATCAGGGTGAAGCCGGCCTGGGCTTGTTTCTTCATCATTTTCATGGATTTCATTTTCGACTCCTGGGGTGTGTTGAACAACAAATTTGGTAGGACACTTAGCTATGAGCAATTGGTGTGCCAGCCCGATTTTCGGGTCCAAACACGCGAAATATGCCAAAAACTGTCGCTTTGTGTCGTACGGACTGCCGTTTTTTGTCAGTCCGCAGGCCGCAATTTGTCAGCCAGGGGCGCCGCTGACAAATATTGTCAGCTCATGCGGAAGGCCATCTGGGTTCCGCTGAGGTCGATCACGTCGCCGTGATTCAGTCGCTGGGCCTGCTTGCCCAGGGCGATGCCGTTCACCAGCGGCGGCTGCGCGCCTTCCTGGTGGGTGATGGTGTAGGCGTCGGGCTGGCGATGGATCACCACCACCTGCACGCCGGCGCGGCCGAGCGTGGTCTGCGGCTTGGTCAGCGCCATCTGCTTGCCTGCATTGTTGCCATTTAATACTTCGATTTGCGCCAGCACGGGCGCCGCCGCCATCATGGGCCGCACGCCGTCGGCGACGAACTCGACCTGGAACTTGGCCATTTTGATCACATCCTGGTGTTGCAGAAAGTGCTTGCCGATGCGGTGGCCGTTGACGAAGGTGCCGTTGGTGCTGTGCAGGTCTTCCAGGAAGGAGTCATCCAGGATGGTGACGATGACGGCGTGGTCGCCGCTGACGGCCGGATGCGTCAGCACGATGTCGTTGCGCGGATGACGGCCGATGGTCATCCGCTCTTTGCTCAGTTGTACTTGCTGTTCTATCTGTCCATCCCGCGAGATGAGGATCTTCGCCAATCTGTTCTCCATAGAAAAAGGGGAGCCTAGGCTCCCCTTCATTATTTCACACTAAAGCGAACTGTTATTACAGCATTGCTTTCAGCAGACGCGCCATTTCGGACGGGTTCTTGGTGACGGTGATGCCGCAAGCTTCCATGATTTCCAGTTTGGCTTGTGCGGTGTCAGCGCCGCCGGAGATCAGCGCGCCGGCGTGGCCCATGCGCTTGCCCGGAGGAGCGGTTACACCGGCGATGAAGCCGACGACCGGTTTTTTCATGTTGTCTTTGATCCAGTAAGCCGCGTTGGCTTCGTCTGGACCACCGATTTCGCCGATCATGATGACCGCGTCGGTATCTGGATCGTCGTTGAACATCTTCATGACGTCGATGTGCTTCAGGCCGTTGATCGGATCGCCGCCGATGCCGACTGCCGACGATTGGCCCAGGCCCAGTGCGGTCAGCTGACCGACTGCTTCATAGGTCAGGGTGCCCGAACGCGAAACCACGCCGATGCGGCCCTTGCGGTGGATGTGACCTGGCATGATGCCGATCTTGATTTCGTCCGGGGTGATCAGGCCTGGGCAGTTAGGGCCCAGCAGCAGGGTCTTGGAACCTGCTTTAGCCATGCGGTCTTTCAGAGCCATCATGTCGCGGACAGGAATGCCTTCGGTGATGCAAATGGCCAGGTCCAGTTCGGCTTCGACAGCTTCCCAGATCGCAGCGGCAGCGCCTGCTGGCGGTACGTAGATCACGGAAACGTTGGCGCCGGTTTCTTTTTTCGCTTCTGCAACGTTAGCGAAAATAGGAATGCCTTCGAAATCTTCGCCGGCTTTCTTTGGGTTCACGCCTGCGACGAAGGCATTTTTGCCGTTCGCGTAGTCACGGCAACCGCGGGTGTGGAATTGACCGGTTTTGCCGGTAATACCTTGGGTAACGACTTTGGTATCTTTATTGATCAGAATGGACATGTTGATTCCTTAATTAAGCTTGACCGGCAGCGGCGGCGACGACGCTCTTCGCTGCATCTTCCATGGTGTCGGCTGCGATGATAGGCAGACCGGAATCGGCCAGCATCTTCTTGCCCAGGTCTTCGTTGGTGCCCTTCATGCGGACGACCAGCGGCACGTTCAGCGACACGGCTTTGACTGCGGTGATCACGCCTTCGGCGATCACGTCGCAACGCATGATGCCGCCGAAGATGTTGACCAGGATGGCTTTCAGGCCTGGGTTTTTCAACATGATCTTGAAGGCTTCGGTTACTTTCTCAGCCGTGGCGCCGCCGCCTACGTCCAGGAAGTTGGCTGGCTCGCCGCCGAACAGCTTGATGGTGTCCATGGTGGCCATGGCCAGGCCGGCGCCGTTCACCAGGCAACCGATGTTGCCGTCCAGGGAGATGTAGGCCAGGTCGAATTTCGATGCTTCGACTTCAGCTGGATCTTCTTCGTCCAGATCGCGGTAAGCGACGATTTCCGGTTGACGGAACAGCGAGTTGGCGTCGAAGTTGAACTTGGCGTCCAGAGCGATGACCTTGCCCGAACCGGTCAGGATCAGCGGGTTGATTTCGGCCAGCGACGAGTCGGTTTCCCAGTAGGCTTTGTACAGGCCTTGCAGGTTGGTGACCGCGTCGGCGATCGAACCTTCCGGCACACCGATCTTGGCGGCGATGCCAGCGGCTTCAGCATCGGTCAGGCCGATCGATGGATCGATGGCGATCGAGTGCAGCAGTTCTGGGTGGGACTCGGCAACTTCTTCGATGTCCATGCCGCCTTCGGAGGAAGCCATCAGCACAACGCGCTGCGATACGCGGTCGGTGACCAGCGATACGTACAGTTCTTTCTTGATGTCCGCGCCTTCTTCGATCAGCAGGCGGCGTACTTTCTGGCCTTCTGGGCCGGTCTGGTGCGTGACCAGCTGCATGCCCAGGATCTGCTCGGAGAATTCTTTGACTTGTTCCAGCGATTTGGCGACTTTAACGCCGCCACCTTTACCACGGCCACCGGCGTGGATCTGTGCTTTTACAACCCAGACCGGGCCGCCCAAGGTTTCAGCAGCTTTGACTGCTTCTTCAACGGACATGCACGGAATACCGCGCGGAACCGTCACTCCGAATTTTCGGAGGATTTCTTTGCCTTGATACTCATGGATTTTCATGCTGGCTTCCCTTCTGATGCTGATGTGTAAAAATCGGTTGATACTGCGAAATGTGTGAATCTAGTAAGCAGAGATTGCTACGCGCCACCTGGTGCTGCTTTGGCCACCCAGCGCGGGTAAAACTGCGCCACTGCTCCACCGTCGGTGCGCAGGGCATGGCATTTGTCGAGTTGAAACGGCTTCTGGCGCGGCACGCCGTCATTTTCGGTCGCCGCGTCGTTGGTCGACCAGACATCGTTGGCGAACGCCTGCACCGCGGCCGTGGGCAGGATCTGCGCCAGTTCGGTCAGGTGGGTGCAGCCGGAGATGCCGGCCAGGCGTTGCTTGAGCTCGTGGCGGAAACCCTTCATCAGGTTCAGGCCGACGAGCTGCTTTTTATAATCGGGGGCTATGGTGTCGCAGTGGCCGGGATAGGGAACGGCATCGGATGCGGCTTCGGCATCGACGATGTTCAGTTGCAGATCGACGGTCAAACGCAGGTGCAGGTCATGCAGGGGGGTGCCGGCGGCGCGTGGGCCGGAGGCCAGCACGGTGTCGATCACTTTGATGTCGGTGATATGGGCGTCGAGATCCCACAGTCCGTCATCGCGTGCGTACGCTTGGACGGCAATTGCGCGCGTGTGCCGGAGCGCACGTCGGGTAACTGGGGTTGACAGGGACATAAGACCGATGCCGCTCTCGCGACAGAAATTTAGTAAGCAGCCATGTGCTGATCGCACGTGTCCGCAGCTTCTACGGACAACTACCGCACCTGCGGCGCTGCAAAAACCCCAAAAGTGTAGCACATCAAGACCTCCAGTTGCGTCAGAACATATCTTTTGGAAGGAAAAATGGCCGTTTTGAGATCGTTTTTACAAGAAATTCACCAGTCTTATTTCAGTCATGGAAACATTGCATGGTGCGGCGCGGCAACGTCTACTTGATCTGTCAGTCGTCTTCCGGCGCGCCTTTCAGCGCGGTTTGCACGGCGCGCTGGGAAAATCCCCGTTGCATCAGGAAGCGCATCTGCTTGTTGCGTTCCTGCGGATCGGCGGCCACGGTGCCGAACTTGCGGTTCCACACATCGACGCAGCGTTCGGTCTCGCCTTCTGCCAGGCCCGCCTTCAGTTCCTGCAGTTCCTCGCCCTTGATGCCGTGGCTTTGCAGCTCGGCGACGATGCGGCTGTTGCCGAAGCGGGCCGAGCGCCGGTGGATCAGCGCTTCGGAGAAACGCTCCTGCGACAGCCAGTTGTTCTTTTCCAGCAGGTCGAGCAGGGCTTCGACGTCGTCGCCCTCCTCCGCGTAGCGCGCCAGCTTGCGGGCCAGCTCCATGCGGCTGTGTTCACGCATCGACAGATAGCGCAGGGCGCGGCCCTTCAGGCTAAGTTGCGGTGCTGCCATAAAAACCTCTGCACAATGAGAAAACCACCGGCTGAATGAACAGCGCGGTGGTCGATCCGTCGCTCCCGCGCACGCGGGAGTCTATAGAACGCATGCTCAGCATGGGTCCCCGCTTTCGCGAGGACGACGGCTTTACGCGGCGTCGGCCTTGTCGCCCTTGTCCGCCTTATCGGCCTTGTCGACCGATTTCAGCTTGACCACGGTGTCGCCCTTGTCGGCGGCCAGCGGCGGCAGTACGCGCACGCCCAGCGATTCGCGGACTTTGTTTTCGATTTCCCACGCCAGCTCAGGGCGCTCCTGCAGGAAGATACGGGCGTTGTCCTTGCCCTGGCCGACGCGCTCGCCGTTGTAGCTGTACCAGGAACCGGACTTCTCGACGATCTTCGCTTCAACGCCCAGATCAAGAATCTCACCTTCACGCGAGGTGCCGGCGCCGTACAGGATGTCGAAGTGCGCTTCCTTGAACGGCGGCGCGATCTTGTTCTTGACGACCTTGACCTTGGTTTCGTTGCCGATCACCTCGTCGCCCGATTTGATCGAGCCGGTGCGGCGGATGTCCAGGCGCACGGAGGCGTAGAACTTCAGCGCGTTACCGCCGGTGGTGGTTTCCGGGCTGCCGAACATGACGCCGATCTTCATGCGGATCTGGTTGATGAAGATGACCAGGGTGTTGGTGCGGTTGATCGAACCGGTCAGCTTGCGCAGCGCCTGGGACATCAGACGGGCTTGCAGGCCCGGCAGCGAATCGCCCATGTCGCCTTCGATCTCGGCGCGTGGCGTCAGCGCGGCGACCGAGTCGATGACCACCAGGTCGACCGAACCGGAGCGCACCAGCGCGTCGCAGATTTCCAGCGCTTGCTCGCCGGTGTCCGGCTGCGAAATCAGCAGCTCGTGCAGGTTGACGCCCAGTTTCTGTGCGTAGCCGACGTCCAGCGCGTGCTCGGCGTCGATGAAGGCGCAGGTGCCGCCCAGTTTTTGCATTTCAGCAATGGTTTGCAGGGTCAGCGTGGTTTTACCCGACGATTCAGGACCGTAGATTTCCACCACGCGGCCGCGCGGCAAGCCGCCGACGCCCAGCGCGATATCCAGGCCGAGCGAACCGGTCGACACGACCTGTACGTCCTCGATCGGCGTGTTGGCGTCCATGCGCATTACGGAGCCTTTGCCGAATTGCTTCTCAATTTGGGCCAGCGCGGCAGCCAGCGCCTTGGCCTTTTCTGATGCAGGTACAACAGCTTTTTTATCGTCCATAATGTTCTTTCAACCAGTAGGTGGGTGCAAATTCGTCGGTACAGGCAGCACTGTATAAAAAAACAGTGCTTAATGCAAGCACGATTTTTAAACAATTTTGAGATTGCACAAAAACTCGCCACCTTGCGCGAAATGAAACACAATAGAATCTTCTGCCGCCGGCGTGTTGGAGTGTCTACATTATGCGAATTTTACTTGCCGAGGACGACAGCGTGCTGGCCGACGGCCTGACCCGCTCGCTACGCCAGTCCGGCTACGCCATCGATTGCGTCAGCAACGGCCAGGAAGCCGACACCGCCCTCTCGACCCAGGAATTCGACCTGCTGATCCTGGACCTGGGCCTGCCCAAGCTGTCCGGGCTGGAGGTGCTGCGCCGCCTGCGCGCGCGCGCCTCGCTGCTGCCGGTGCTGATCTTGACGGCGGCCGACTCGATCGAGCAGCGCGTCAACGGCCTCGACCTGGGCGCCGACGACTACATGGCCAAGCCGTTCGCGCTGTCCGAGCTGGAGGCGCGGGTGCGGGCGCTGACCCGGCGCGGCGCCGGCGGCGGCGCCACCGTGGTCAAGCACGGGCCGCTGAGCTACGACCAGGTCGGCCGCAGCGCCTACATCAACGAGCAGATGCTGGACCTGTCGGCGCGCGAACTGGGCTTGCTGGAAATCCTGCTGGCGCGCAGCGGCCGGCTGGTGTCCAAGGAACAGCTGGTCGACCACCTGTGCGAATGGGGCGAGGAAGTGAGCAACAACGCCATCGAAGTCTATGTGCACCGGCTGCGCAAGAAGATCGAGATCGGCGGCATCCGCATCGCCACCGTGCGCGGCCTCGGCTACTGTCTCGAAAAATATTCGGACGCGCCCAAGTGACGCCGCCGGCCGCACAGCCAGCGCCGGATCTGGAGTATCAGCCGCCGGCGCCCGAGGCCGACGAAGGCATCCAGCACTCGCTGTTCGGCGAGATCCTGGACTGGATGCTGGCGCCGCTGTTGCTGCTGTGGCCGATGAGCATCGCGATCACCTACCTGGTGGCCAAGTCCATCGCCAACCAGCCGTTCGACCACGCGCTGGAAGACAGCGTGACCGTGCTGGCGCAGCAGGTGCGCGCGGTGGACGGCAAGGTCATCAAGGGCCTGTCCGGCCCGGCCCGCGACATCCTGCGCGCCGACGATGTCGACAACGTCTACTTCCAGATCCAGGGCCCGCGCGGCGAGCACGTGGACGGCGACCGCGACCTGCCGCCGCCGGTCATCGACGAGGACGACAAACCGCGCGGCAGCGTGCGCTTCCGCAACGACAATATGCACGGCACGCCGGTGCGCGTGGCCTACGCCTACGTGCGGCTGGAGCACAACAGCGGCGGCGAGCCGCAACTGGCGCTGGTGCAGGTGGCCGAGACCCTGGAGAAACGCGGCCAGCTGGCCAACGCCATCATCAAGGGCGTGATCCTGCCGCAGTTCATCATCCTGCCGATCGTGCTGGCCCTGGTGTGGTTTGCGCTGTCGCGCGGACTGTCGCCGCTGGCGCAGTTGCAGGAGCGGATACGCGCGCGCAGCTCGGACGACCTGAGCCCGATCGCCTCCAACCAGGTGCCGGAGGAAATCTCGCCGCTGGTCAATTCGCTCAACGAGATGCTGGCGCGGCTGTCGCTGTCGATCGAGATGCAGAAGCGCTTCATCGCCGACGCCGCGCACCAGATGCGCACGCCGCTGGCGGGCATGCGCATGCAGTCCGAGCTGGCGCTGCGCCAGACCGACAGCGGCGAAATCCACCGTTCGCTGGAGCAGCTGGCCAAGAGCTCGGAAGCGGCCACCCGCCTGGTCAATCAATTGCTGGCCCTGGCCCGCGCCGAAAACCAGCCGCAGGCCGGCACCGCCATGCTGCCGCTGGAACTGTCGGAACTGGCGCGCAGCGCGGTGCAGGACTGGGTGCCGGCCTCGTTCGCGCAGCGCATCGACCTGGGCTACGAGGCGCCGACCGAGCCGGTGCAAATCGTCGGCAACCCGACCATGCTGCGCGAGCTGCTGTCCAACCTGATCGACAACGCGCTGCGCTACACGCCGGCCGGCGGCAGCGTCACCGTGCGGGTGCGCCGCGACGAGGAGCATGGCTACCTGGAAGTCGAGGACACCGGGCCGGGCATCGCCCAGGCCGAACGCGCGCGGGTGTTCGAGCGCTTCTACCGCATCCTCGGCAACAAGGCCGAGGGCAGCGGCCTGGGCCTTGCCATCGTGCGCGAAATCGCCCAGCAGCACGGCGCCGAGGTCGATATCTACAACAACCCGCGCGCGCAGCAGGCCAAGCTGCCGGGCGCGCTGTTCCGGCTGACCTTGCCGCTGCCGCCGCGCCCGCCGGAACAGGATGAAGAACAACCGTACTATGGATAACAATGGATAAGCCCGCCGCACCGCTCAGCCGCGAACAGCACTGGCGCAAGACGCGCCGCCTGTCCGCCATCCTGCTGCTGGCCTGGCTGGCGACCGGCTTCTGCGCCGCCTTCTTCGCCCGCGAACTGGCCGGCCTGAGCGTGTTCGGCTGGCCGCTGTCGTTCTACCTGGCGGCGCAGGGCGCGTCACTGGTCTACCTGGCCATCCTGGCCGTCTACGCCTGGCGCATGCGCAAGCTGGACCGCGCCGCCGCCGTGGAGCACCGCGCATGAAGGCAAGCCGCAGCTTCTTCCAGCGCCTGCGCAACTACTACCTGCTGTTCACGGCCGGCCTCGCCTGCTTCCTGGTCGCGCTGTCGGTGCTGGAGCAGGAAGGCATGTCGCGCAACTGGATCGGCTACCTGTTCATGTTCGCCACCATCGTGCTGTACGCGTCGATCGGCGTGCTCAGCCGCACTTCCAACGTGCTCGAATACTATGTGGCCGGGCGGCGCGTGCCGGCCATGTTCAACGGCATGGCCACCGCCGCCGACTGGATCTCCGCCGCCAGCTTCATCAGCCTGGCAGGCGGCCTGTACCTGCACGGCTTCGACGGCCTGGCCTACATCATGGGCTGGACCGGCGGCTACTGCCTGGTGGCGCTGCTGATCGCGCCCTACCTGCGCAAGTTCAGCCAGTACACCATCCCCGATTTCCTGGCCGCCCGCTACGGCGGCGGCGATGGCGACGGCCGCGGCGGGCGCGCGGTGCGCATCCTGGCGGTGGCGGCCACCATCATCGTCTCCTTCACCTACGTGGTGGCGCAGATCTACGCGGTCGGACTGATCGCCTCGCGCTTCACCGGCGTCGATTTCTCGGTCGGCATCTTCCTCGGCCTGGCCAGCATCCTGGTGTGCTCCTTCCTCGGTGGCATGCGCGCCATCACCTGGACCCAGGTGGCGCAGTACATCATCATCCTGGTGGCCTTCCTGATGCCGGCGGTCTGGCTGTCCGGCAAGCACACCGACAATCCGATTCCGCAAGTGGCCTACGGCAAGCTGCTGCCCAAGCTGAGCGCGCGCGAGAACGTGCTGCAAAACGATCCGAAAGAGGCCGAGGTGCGCGCCATCTTCCGCCAGCGCGCCGACGATTTCGAGGCCCGCATCCGCACCTTGCCGGCGTCGTGGGAGGCCGGCCGCGCCGACGTCCAGCGCGCGCTCGACCGCGTCAAGCTGCGCAACGCCTCGCTGCTGGAGATCCGCAGCGCCGAGCGGGCCCTGATCGCCTATCCGAAAAGCGCCGACGAGGCCGCGCACGACTGGGCCGAGGCGCGCGCGCAGAACCTGGCCCGCGCCCAGCCGATCACACCGCACGCCACGCCCTACCCCGGCGATCCGGAAACCTCGGACATCAAGCGCAACAACTTCCTGGCGCTGGTGTTCTGCCTGATGCTGGGTACGGCCGCGCTGCCGCACATCCTGATGCGCTCCTACACCACGCCGTCGGTGCACGAGACCCGCGTGTCGGTGTTCTGGACCCTGTTCTTCATCCTGCTGATCTACCTGACCATCCCGGCGCTGGCGGTGCTGGTCAAGTACGACATCTACAGCGCGCTGGTCGGCAGCGACTTCGCCCACCTGCCCAACTGGGTCTCGTACTGGGCCAATGTGGACAAGGCCAATCCGCTGTTCAGCATCAACGACATCAACCACGACGGCATCGTGCAACTGGCCGAGATCACCATCGACGCCGACGTGCTGGTGCTGGCCACGCCGGAAATCGCCGGCCTGCCCTACGTGGTGTCCGGCCTGGTGGCGGCGGGCGGGCTGGCGGCCGCGCTGTCGACCGCCGACGGCCTGCTGCTGGCGATTTCCAACGCGCTGTCGCACGACATCTACTACAAGCTGGTCGACCGCAGCGCCTCGACCCAGAAGCGGGTCACCATCTCCAAGCTGCTGCTGCTGGGCGTGGCCTTCATCGCCGCGTATGGCGCCTCGCAAAAGCCGGGCGACATTTTATCGCTGGTGGGCGCGGCCTTCTCGCTGGCGGCCTCGGCGATGTTCCCGGCGCTGGTGCTGGGCGTGTTCTGGAAGCGCGCCAACTACCAGGGCGCGGTGGCCGGCATGGCGACCGGCTTCGCGGTCTGCCTGTACTACATGTTGCATGCCAATCCCATCCTGGGCGGCAGCGCGGCCGGCCAGTGGTTCCACATCGCGCCCATCTCGGCCGGCATCTTCGGCGTGCCGGCCGGGCTGCTGACGATGGTCGCGGTCAGCCTGCTGACGCCCGCGCCGGAGCGCCAGACCGGCGCCCTGGTCGACTACATCCGGGCGCCGGAACTTTAAGATACATGCCGCATGTGGCGGATTTGATAACTTGATGCTATTGTTCCGGCACCGCTTATTTCGAGACCGCCCATGAAACTTCGCACCATCCTGCTGCTGGCCTGCGCCCTCGGCCAGATCTTCCATGCCGTCCAGGCCGCCGATGCGCCGCCAGCCCGCCCATCGGTCGAAGACTTCTTCGGCAATTCCGAATTCAGCGGCGCGCTGCTCTCGCCCAGCGGCAAATACCTGGCCGTGAAGGTCGGCTCCAAGGACAAGCGCGACCGCCTGGCGGTGGTGGAACTGGGCGTGAACACGGTCAAGGTGGTGGGCAACTTCAGCGACGCCGACATCGGCAAGTTCCAGTGGATTAACGACGACCGCCTGGCCTTCACCGCCGCCGACCACACCCTGGCCCAGGGCGACCAACGCTACGCGCCCGGCCTGTACGCGATCAACCGCGACGGCAGCGCCTTCCGCCAACTGGCGATGCGCAACGGACAGCCCTTCATCAGCAGCGGCTCCGGCAGCATGCAGTCGCGTGAGCTGCTGCCCTGGCACACCTTCATGCTGGACCAGGACGGCCCGCAGGATTCCGAGTATATGTACGTGCTCAACAAGAGCATCAGCGGCCCCGGCCAGCTGGACTACGTCGACCTGCAGCGCATCAACACGCTGACCGGCCGCGTGGCCAGCACCATCTCCCGTCCCGGCAACAGCATGGGCTGGCTGCTGGACAACAAGGGCGAACCGCGCCTGACCGAAACCTCGAAAGACCGCACCAGCGAAGTCTGGTATCGCGATCCGGCCAACAACGAATGGCGCAAGCTGACCGGCTTCGACAACTACACCGGCGGCAAGGGCGCCTTCCGGCCGCTGGCGTTCGGGCCGGACGGCACGTTGTACGTGATCTCCAACAAGGACAACGACCTAGCGTCGGTGCACAGCTACGACTTCGCCACCAACAAGGTCTCCGAGCAACCCATCGTCAAGCTGGAGGGCTACGACTTCCGCGGCCATCTGATCATGGACCAGCACAAGATGCTGGGCGTGCGCTACCAGACCGATGCCGCCGGCACCGTGTGGTTCGACCCGGCCATGAAGGAGATGCAGGAAAAAATCGACACCATGCTGCCCAACACCATCAACCTGCTGACGCCGCCATCGCGGCCGCAGGCGCCGTGGGTGCAGGTGCGCGCCTTCAGCGACGTATGGCCGTCGCGCAGCTTCCTGTACAACCGCGAGAGCAAGCAGCTGACCGCCATCGGCGCCAGCCACCCCGCCATCAATCCAACCCAGATGGCGCACAAGATCATGGTGCACTACAAGGCCCGCGACGGCCTCGACATCCCGGCCTGGCTGACCGTGCCGCAAGGCAGCGGCAAGAACCTGCCGCTGGTGGTGCTGGTGCACGGTGGTCCGTACGTGCGCGGCGGCGACCTGGCGTGGGAGCCGGATTCGCAATTCCTGGCCTCGCGCGGCTATGCGGTGCTGGAGCCGGAGTATCGCGGCAGCCGGGGCTTCGGCGAGCGCCACTACCGCGCCGGCTGGAAGCAATGGGGCTTGAAGATGCAGGACGATATCGCCGACGGCGCGCGCTGGGCCATCGCCCAGGGCACCGTCGACCCCAAGCGCATCTGCATCGCCGGCGCCAGCTACGGCGGCTACGCCACGCTGATGGGCCTGATCAACGACCCCGACCTGTATAAATGCGGCATCGACTGGCTGGGCGTCACCGACATCAACCTGTTGCACGACGGCCACTGGGCCTATGTGTCGGACGTTTCGGATGGCTGGCGGCAGTACGGCATGCCGGAGCTGGTCGGCGATCCGGTCAAGGATGCCGAGCAGCTGAAGGCCACCTCGCCGCTGCTGCAGGCGGCCCGCATCAAGCAGCCGCTGCTGCTGGCCTACGGCGGCGCCGACATGCGCGTGCCGCTGCCGCACGGCACCAAGTTCTACAAGGCGGTCAAGCAGACCAATCCCAACGTCGAGTGGGTCGAATACCCGGAGGAAGGCCACGGCTGGGCGCTGCCGAAAAACCGCTACGACTTCTGGAACCGCGTCGAGAAATTCCTCGACAAGAATATCGGCGCGCACTGAAAGTCGCGCTATAGTCTCGTTGCAGCAAACCTGTTCAACGATTACGGAGGAGCGCGCATGTCGTCGGGAAAAATTTTGGTCGCACAGGGAGGCGGGCCGACCGCCGTGATCAACCAGTCGCTGGCGGGCGTGGTGCTGGAGGCGCGCCGCTTCCGCGACGTCACCCGCGTCTACGGCGCGCTGCATGGGGTGCGCGGCATCATCAACGAAGACCTGGTCGACCTGACCCGCGAGACCAGCCACAACCTGGAGCTGGTGGCGGCCACGCCGTCGTCGGCGCTGGGCTCGACCCGCGACAAGCCGGACCTGGCCTATTGCGAGGAGATCTTCAAGGTCTTGCGCGCGCATGAGATCGAGCAGTTCTACTACATCGGCGGCAACGATTCGTCCGACACGGTGCGCATCGTCAGCGAGCAGGCGCAGCAGGCCGGCTATCCGCTGCGCAGCATCCACATTCCCAAGACCATAGACAACGACCTGGTCGGCAACGACCACACGCCGGGCTTCCCGTCGGCGGCGCGCTTTGTCGCGCAAGCCTTCGCCGGCGCCAACCTGGACAACGCCGCGCTGCCGGGCGTGTACGTGGGCGTGGTGATGGGCCGCCACGCCGGCTTCTTGACGGCCGCCTCGGCGCTGGGCAAGAAGTTCCCGGACGACGGCCCGCACCTGATCTACCTGCCGGAGCGGGTGTTCTCGCTGGAGCAGTTCCTGGCCGACGTCAAAGCCACCTATGCGCGCTATGGCCGTTGCGTGATCGCCGTGTCCGAGGGCATCCACGATGCGTCCGGCGAAGCGATCGCCAGCCTGCTGGCCAAGGAAGTCGAGCGCGACGCGCACGGCAACGTGCAGCTGTCCGGCACCGGCGCGCTGGCCGATTTGCTGTGCGACGAGATCAAGGCCAAGCTGGGCATCAAGCGCGTGCGCGGCGACACCTTCGGCTATCTGCAGCGCTCGTTCATCGGCTGCGTGTCGGACGTGGACCAGCGCGAAGCGCGCGAGGTCGGCGAGAAGGCGGTGCAGTTCGCCATGTGGGGCGGGCGCGACGGCTCGGTGGCGATCAAGCGCACCGGTTTTTACTCGGTGGACTACGAGCTGATGGCGCTGTCCGACGTGGCCGGCAAGACGCGCGTGATGGAGGACGAGTTCATCAGCGCCAGCGGCACCGACGTGACCGACGCCTTCCGCCTGTACCTGCGGCCGTTGCTGGGTTCCGGCATGCCGGACGCGTTCCGCCTGCGGCCCTCGCCGGTGGAAAAAATTCTGAAGAAATAGGAGACGACGATGGGCATATTCCAACGCAGCCTGCTGCTGGCCATGCTGGCCAGTGCGGCACTGGGCGCCTCGGCGCAGAACGCCAACCAGCCGCCACCGCCACCCGACGGCAAGCGCGGCCCGCCGCAAGAAGCGATCGACGCCTGCAAGGGCAAGGCCGAAGGCGCCAAGGTCACGTTCAAGGGCCGGCGCGGCGAGGACATCAAAGGCGTCTGCAAGAAGATGCGTGAAGGCGTCGTCGCCGTGCCCGAGGGCGGCATGCCGCCACCGCCGGAGCCGCGCAAATAGTTGCTGGTCGGCTTGTGTCGGAGGCGATCTTGGTTTTACTGGGCTTTACAGGGCCTTGACGTTTTCTAACAAACTCTGGAAGGACAATGGCTACCTCACATTGATTTCGGGAGTTTGGCATGAAAACAGTTAGAACCTGGATGTCCCTGGCGGCGGTAGCCAGTGTCTCGTTGGCGGCGTCGGCCCAGAACGGCCCGCCGTCCGGCGGCCAGCCGCCAGGACCGCCGCCCGAAGCCGTTGCTGCCTGCAAGAACAAGGCCGAAGGTACGAAGGTCACTTTCAAGGGGCGCCGTGGTGAAGACGTCCAAGGCGTCTGCAAGAAGATGCGCGACATCGTCGTCGCAGTGCCCGAAGGCGGCATGCCGCCACCGCCTGAGCAAGGAAAGTAAGTAGCGCGAATTAACTTAGATCAGACGCTCACGCCACGTCTGCCCTGGCGGGAAAAACGAAAGGTCGAACAGTAGCGGTATCGACCTTTTTTCTTGCCTGCATCACGTCATGCGCAGCCTGGATTTCCATCCATGATATGGCCGAACGATCAAACACCAGTTCGAGCCGAACTGCCATTTCCGCCGTTAGTTCGATTTCTTCAGCAAGCAAGCTTTCCACTACCTGCAACGACAGTCCCAACCGGTCAGCCAACTCTTCATGACTAATTTTATGCGCTTCGACGTAGGACAGAAAAAGATATTCGCCGGGGTGCATAGTCATCATGTTTGCCTCCAATACCAATCGAATCCTGATTTTTCATGGTAGGAGCAAAGCCGTAAGCCGTCAATCGCGCAGAAACGTCACACTACGGCGCCAGCGCCGGCAGCAGCGGTGTGATGTCGCCGTCGGACGGCAGCGGCGCCAGTTTCAACAGGCGCATCAGCAGCGGGTAGACGTCGACATTGTCGAACGCCGGCAGCACCACGCCCGGCTTGAAGGCCGGGCCGGCGGCGATGAAGATCGCGCCCATCTCCGGCGCCGCGTTGTCGTAGCCGTGCGCACCGCCCTTGCCCAGCGCCTTGTCGCTGAACGTCAGCATCCAGCCGGTCTCGGCCAGACAGATGAAGGCCGGCACGCGCGCGTTGCGCCCATACGCCAGCCGCGCCGGCAGCTCACCCTTGCGCCAGCATTGCATATGGTCCTGCGGCTTGAGCAGCGCCGCAGCCAGCTGCTCCTCGCGGCCGGGCATCGCTTCCATGCCGGCATACGGCCCCTGGACCACCTTGCGGTAGCTGCCCTCCGGCAGCAGCCGGTCCATGCGCACCACCCGCTCGGCGCTCACCGGCGCCATGCCGTGATCGGAGACGATGACGATGTTGGCGTCCAGCTTGCGCTTGGCCAGCCCGTCCAGCATCTGGCCGACGGCCTGGTCCACCAGCGCCACGGCCGCCGTGGTCTGCTCGGCGGCCGGGCCGTAGGTGTGGCCGGCATGGTCGACATCATCCAGGTACAAGGTGGCGAAGCCCAGCGGCTCCACGTCCTCACGTCCCAGCCACGACAACAGCCGCTCGGTGCGCGCGGCCGCCGGCAGCTTGCCGTTGAACTGCGGCGCCACCGTCGGCTGCACGCCGTGGATCGCCGCTTCCGAACCGGGCCAGAACATGGTGCCGGCGCGGATGCCGTGCAGCTCGGCCGTCACCCACACCGGCTCGGCCTGGTCCCACCAGCGGCGGTCGGTGACGGCGGCCGGATTGTCCAGGCTGAAGCGCACGCCGGGAATCGCCGCGTCGTCCATATTGTTGTCGACCACGCCGTGATGGTCGGGCCGCAGCCCGGTCACCAGCGTGTAGTGATTCGGGAAGGTGATCGAGGGGAACGACGGCCGCATCGCCACCGCGCGCGCGCCGCCGGCGGCTAGCCGGTTCAGGTTGGGCGTGACGCCGCGTTCCAGGTAATCGGGCCGCATGCCGTCGATCGACACCAGGATCGTCAACGGCGCGGCGTGCGCTGCGGCGCAGCAGCTCACGGCCAGCATCAACAGGCCGGCCAGTTTTTTCAGGATGGGTTTCATGGTTCAGGGTCCAGCCATAAAAAAAGCGGACGACGCCGGGGCGCGGTCCGCTTTCAGGAAAGAGCTATCGCTTAAACAACGATGGTCTGGTGTTCGTCGCCGACGCGGGCGCGGATCGCGCCGATGGTGTAGACGGTCTCGCCGGCCGCTTCCAGCTGGGCGATGGCGGCGGCGGCGTTTTCTTTCGAAACGATGACGGTCATGCCGATGCCGCAGTTGAACACGCGGTGCATTTCAGCGTCGGCCACGCCGCCGTGCTGCTGCAGCCAGGTGAACAGCGGTGGCATGGTCCACGATTTGCCGTTCAGCTCGGCCACCAGGCCAGGCTGCAGCACGCGCGGGATGTTCTCGACCAGGCCGCCACCGGTGATGTGCACCATGCCCTTGACTTCCATCGAGGCCATCAGCGCCAGCAGCGGCTTGACGTAAATGCGGGTAGGCTGCATCAGCACGTCGGCCAGCTTGCGGCCGTGGAAGTCGCCTTCCAGGTCCGGCTTGGCCACTTCGATGATCTTGCGCACCAGCGAGTAACCGTTGGAGTGCACGCCCGACGAGGCCAGGCCCAGGATGACGTCGCCTGGAGCGATCTTGGTGCCGTCGATGATGGCCGATTTTTCCACCGCGCCGACCGCGAAACCGGCCAGGTCGTATTCACCGGCCGGGTACATGGACGGCATTTCCGCCGTTTCGCCGCCGATCAGCGCGCAACCGGCTTGTTCGCAACCCTGGGCGATGCCCTTGATGACGTCGGTCGCGATGGCCACGTCCAGCTTGCCGCAGGCGAAGTAGTCGAGGAAGAACAGCGGCTCGGCGCCCTGCACCAGGATGTCGTTGACGCTCATCGCGACCAGGTCGATGCCGACCGTGTCGTGGCGGTTCAGCTCGAACGCCAGTTTCAGCTTGGTGCCCACGCCGTCGGTACCGGAGACCAGGACCGGCTCCTTGTACTTCTTGCTGATCTCGAACATGGCGCCGAAACCGCCCAAGCCGCCCATCACGCCTTCGCGCATGGTGCGCTTGGCAAAAGGCTTGATCGCTTCGACTAAAGCGTCGCCTGCGTCGATATCGACGCCGGCGTCACGGTAGGACAGGGAAACATTAGAAGTTTGGCTCATGGTGTATTTCGCAGCGGAGGCGGTAAAATAGAAGGCGGAGACCTGTTTCGTAGTAAAAAGTTACGAAAATGCGCAAAAAGCTGCACAACAACCCGGTCAATCCGCTATTTTATCAAAATGCCCCGTCCAACAGCCGTTTTTAACCATCTAAATCACTTTCCATGCCATTTCCCCTCTCGGTAGAGCAAAAGCAAACGGCATTCTGGGTAGCGGTTTGGGCAGCATTCTTCCTGTTGCTGGTCACTTTGGGACCGGTGCTGACGCCCTTCCTGGCCGCCGCCATCCTCGCTTACGCGCTCAATCCGGGCGTCGACTTCCTCGACCACCTGCGCGTCGGCCGCCTGAAGATGCGGGTGCCGCGCGCGCTGGCCGTGCTGGTGGTGGTGGTGCTGTTCTTCGCCGCCATCGCCGCCCTGGTGCTGATCGTGGTGCCGGTGCTGCAAAAGGAAATCCCTCTGCTGCAGGCGCAGATCCCCGCCTTCCTGGCCAAGGCCAACGACCTGCTGGGCCCCAAATTGCAGGAAATGGGCGTCAAGGTGCGCCTCGACAGCGCCGGCATCAAGAAGCTGGTGTCGCAGCAGATGGCCACCAGCGGCGAGGAGATCTGGAGCGCCGTGCTCAATTCGGCGCGCGTCGGCGGCACCGCGGTGCTGGGCTGGATCGCCACGCTGGTGCTGATACCGGTGGTGCTGTTCTACCTGCTGCTGGACTGGCACCCGATGCTGGCCCGTATCGCCGGCTGCGTGCCGCGCCGCTGGATAGGCGCCACCATGGACATGGCCGAGGAAGTCGACACCCTGCTGGCCCAGTATCTGCGCGGCCAGCTGCTGGTGATGTTCGTGCTGGCGGTGTACTACTCGGTGGCGATGGCGATTGCCGGCTTCGACGTCGCGCTGCCGGTCGGCATCATCACCGGCTTGCTGGTGTTCATCCCCTACCTGGGCTTCGGCCTGGGCCTGGTGCTGGCGCTGATTTCGGCGGTGCTGCAGTTTTCCGACTGGAGCGGCGTGATCGCGGTGGCCGTGATCTACGGCGCCGGCCAGGTGATCGAAGGCTTTTTCCTCACCCCGCGCCTGGTGGGCGAGCGCATCGGCCTCAATCCGCTGGCGGTGATTTTCGCTTTATTGGCCTTCGGCCAGCTGTTCGGTTTCGTCGGCGTGCTGCTGGCATTGCCCGCTTCGGCGGTGCTGATGGTGGCATTTAAGCATCTCCGCCGCCACTACCTGAGCAGCAGCTTCTATAATGCGTGACGTGGAACAGAAAAACGTTATGCAAAAGATCATAAACAGGCGAACGCCATGAAACAGCTGGTGCTCGATTTAGGCGCAGACCAGGCGCACAGCCTCGCATCGTTCGAGGTGGGACAGAATGCCGAGGCGGCAGCGCTGATGGCGCAGTTCGCCGACCGCACGTCGCGCGAGCACTTTGCCTACCTGTGGGGCGCGGGCGGCGTCGGCAAGACCCATCTGCTGAAAGCTTTGGCCAGCGCCGGCGGCGAAGCCGAACAGCTGCGCGCTCGCTATATCTCGCCGTTTTCCATCGAGTCCGAATTCGTCTACTCGCCGGAGGTGGACCTGTACCTGCTGGACGACTGCGAAAAGCTGTCGCCGCTGGCGCAGATCGACGCCTTCGCCCTGTTCAATGAAATTCGCGCCAACAACGCCTTCATGGTGTGCAGCGGCGCGGTGGCGCCGGCGGTGCTGCCGGTGCGTGAAGACCTGCGCACCCGCATGGGCTGGGGCCTGATCTACCAGATCCACGGCCTGACCGACGACGAAAAGGTGGCCGCGCTGACGGCCGCCGCCACCGCCCGCGGCTTGACGCTGTCGCCCGGCGTGATACCCTACTTGCTGTCCCATTTTCAGCGCGACATGCGGTCGTTGTCGACCATGCTGGACTCGCTGGACCAATATTCCCTCGAAACCCAACGCCCGATCACCTTGCCGCTGTTGCGCGAGTGGTTGCAGGCGGAAGCTAAAGAATGACGAATCCTGCATGAACTTAGCCTTATTTGACCTCGACCACACGCTGCTGCCGATCGACTCCGACTACGAGTGGGGGCAGTTCCTGGTGCGCATCGGCGCCGTGGACGCCGCCGAATTCGCCCGCCGCAACGATGAATTCTTCGCCCAGTACCAGGCCGGCACGCTGGACCCGGTGGAATACCTGGAGTTCTCGCTCGGCACCCTCGCCTCCTTCCCGCGCGAGCGCCTGCAGGCCATGCAGGAGCAGTACATGGCCGAAGTGGTGCTGCCGGCGATCCGCCCTGCGGCACGCGCGCTGCTGCAAAAGCACGTCGACGCCGGCGACCTGGTGGCCATCGTCACCGCCACCAACCACTTCGTCACCGCGCCGATCGCCAAGGCGCTGGGCGTGGAGCACCTGATCGCGGCGATGCCGGAAATGGACGCCGACGGCAAGCCGACCGGCAAGCTGCTCGGCACGCCGACCCAGGGCGCGGGCAAGGTCACGCACACCAAGGCCTGGCTGGCGAAGATGGACAAAAAGCTGGAAGACTTCGGCACCGTCCACTTCTACAGCGATTCGCACAACGACCTGCCGCTGATGTCCATCGTCAGCCACCCGGTGGCGACCAACCCCAACGCCGCACTGAAAACGCACGCCACAGCCCAAGGCTGGCCATTAATTGACCTATTCAATGATTAAGAAACTGATCCGCAAAATCCTCGGCACCAAGAGCAAGGCTCGCGACACCAACACGCCGGTGGTACTGGGCCCGGAAGCCCACGGCATCGATCCGCGCCTGCTGTCGTCGAACGCGGTGCGCGTCACCAGCACCTTGCAGGAAGCGGGCTACGAAGCCTTCGTGGTCGGCGGCGCCGTGCGCGACCTGCTGCTGGGCGTGAAGCCGAAAGACTTCGACATCGCCACCAACGCCACGCCGGAGCAGGTCAAGCGCCTGTTCCGCCGCGCCTTCATCATCGGCAAACGGTTCCAGATCGTGCACGTGATGTTCGGCCAGGATTTGCTGGAGGTGACCACCTTCCGCGGCACCACGCTGGACAACGCGCCGAAGGATGAACATGGCCGCGTCCTGCGCGACAACACCTTCGGCTCGCAGGCGGAAGACGCGGTGCGCCGCGACTTCACCATCAACGCCATGTACTACAACCCGGCCAACCAGCAGGTGCTGGACTACCACGGCGGCGTGGAAGACATCCGCGCCAAGACGCTGCGCATCATCGGCCAGCCGGAAGCGCGCTACCGCGAAGACCCGGTGCGCATGCTGCGCGTGGTGCGCTTCGCCGCCAAGCTCAAGTTCACCATCGAACCGAATACCGGTGCGCCGATCCCGGTCATGGCTTCGCTGATCGACAACGTGCCTGCGGCGCGCGTGTTCGACGAAATGCTCAAGCTTTTGATGAGCGGACAGGCGCTGGCCTGCCTGCAGCAACTGCGCAAGGAAGGCCTGCATCACGGCCTGCTGCCGCTGCTGGACGTGGTGCTGGAGCAGCCGCTGGGCTTCAAGTTCGTGACGCTGGCGCTCGATTCGACCGACTCCCGCATCCATGCCGGCAAGACCGTGTCGCCGGGCTTCCTGTTTGCGTCGCTGCTGTGGCACCAGGTACTGGAGAAGTGGACCGCCTACCGCGCCGCCGGCGAGCAGACCATCCCTGCCCTGCACCTGGCGGCCGACGACGTGCTCGATTCGCAAACCGAGAAGCTGGCCTTGCAGCGCAAGATCGGCTCCGACATGCGCGACATCTGGTCGATGCAGCCGCGCTTCGAGCGCCGCAGCGGCAAGTCGCCGCACAAGCTGCTGGAGCACCTGCGCTTCCGCGCCGGCTACGACTTCCTGCTGCTGCGCTGCGCCTCGGGCGAGATCGACGCCGAACTGGGCGAATGGTGGACCGCGTTCTATGAAGGCGACGAAGCCACCCGCGAAGACCTGATCGCAACCGCCAACCAGCCTGCGGGAGCCGGCGGCGCCAAGCGCAAACGCGCACCGCGTCGCGGTGGCCGCAGCAAGGGCGGCGCTGAAGGCGGCAACGCCGGCGGTTCCGGCGGCGACGGCGGCGCGGAATAAACTGCGCTGTCACGCATCATGAGCATCATCGACCAAGCAGGTGAAGACGGCTTCGCCTTCACCATCGCCTACATCGGCATCGGCGCCAACCTGGGCGATGCGCGCGGCAACGTGGCCGACGCGCTGGAGCGCCTGCAACGCCTGCCCGGCTGCACGCTGATGGCGGCGTCGGACCTGTACCGCACCGCGCCGATCGACTCCAGCGGCGACGACTACATCAACGCCGTGGCCCGCATCGCCACCACGCTGGACGCCGAAGCGCTGCTACAAGCGCTGCACGACATCGAGCAGGCGCATGGCCGCGAGCGGCCCTACCGCAACGCCCCGCGCACGCTGGACCTGGACCTGCTCCTGTACGGCGACCAGCAGATCGCCAGCGCCACGCTGACGGTGCCGCATCCACGCATGACGGAGCGCGCCTTCGTGCTGGTGCCGCTGCTGGAACTGGCGCCGGCCATCCACATTCCCGGCAAGGGCGCGGCGCAGGATTACGCCGCCTCGGTCGCCGATCAGGGCATCAGCCCCATTATTTGACTCCCCTGCACGCGATAGCATTCAGGACTACACTATCGCCGTGTGATCACCTCTTTAAAGGATTTCCCATGTCTGGTTATTTGCAAGGAAACGAAATGGCCGCGAGCCAAAAGCCTGCCGCCACCACCGCACCTGCACCGGCCAAAGCGGTCGCCAACAAGGCAGTCACCATCTCCACGCTGGCAACCCTGCGCGCGGCCGGTGAAAAAATCTCCATGCTGACCTGCTACGACGCCAGCTTCGCCTCGCTGATGGACCGCTGCGGCGTCGAGATCCTGCTGATCGGCGATTCGCTGGGCATGGTCTGCAACGGCCACCAGTCGACGCTGCCGGTGACGGTGGCTGAAGTGGCTTACCACACGGCCGCCGTCGCGCGCGGCAGCAAATCGGCGATGATCATGGCCGACCTGCCGTTCGGCGCCTACGGCACGCCGGAAACCGCGTATGCCAACGCCGTGCAGCTGATGCAGGCGGGCGCGCACATGGTCAAGCTGGAGGGCGGCGCCTGGCTGGCCGACACCGTGCGCTTCCTGACCGACCGCGCGGTACCGGTCTGCGCCCACCTCGGCCTGACGCCGCAATCGGTGCACCAGCTGGGTGGCTACAAGGTTCAAGGGAAGACCATCGAAAGCGCCGACCTGCTGAAGGCGGACGCATTGAAGATGCAGGCCGCCGGCGCCGCGATGGTGCTGCTGGAAGCCATCCCTGCGCAGCTGGGCAAGGAAGTCACCGAGCTGCTGACGGTGCCGACCATCGGCATCGGCGCGGGACCTGACTGCTCGGGCCAGGTGCTGGTGATGCACGATCTGCTGGGCGTATTCCCGGGCCGCAAAGCGCGCTTCGTGAAGAACTTCATGGAAGGCCAGACCAACATCGACGCCGCCGTCACCGCCTACGTCACCGCCGTCAAGGACGGCAGCTTCCCGGCGCTGGAGCACTGCTTCTAAGCTCCTGCAGAATCCAGGTCGGCCAGCATCTGCTCGGCCTGGTCCCAGGGCAGCCTGCGGCCGCTATCGCGCATACGCTGATACGCGGCCCGCGCTATCGTCGTCGAAATCCAGTGACCGCATTTTGCGGAAGGTCCCGATTGGCATACGCATCAGCTCTGCGGCCTTGGACTCGCCTATGTACTCTTCCGCCAACGCGTGGAATATCAGCTGTTCGAAGACGTGCGGCTGTTCGACCGGATACGGAGTACCGGGCTCCGTCAGATGCCAGCCTTTCAAACGGAACTGGCGTGCCTGCTCGTCGCGCCATGCAGGACTAACGATGCCCAGGTCGCGGGCGCGATACAGCAAGCCACCCATGCTGAGGCCAAATTCCTCCTTCAGCAAAGCCAGCTCCTTCAGCTCAATAAAACTGCGACGCTGCCCCAATTCCTGCAACGCGGACTGGCGCGGCACAAGGAAGGCACCGGCAAAACGGTTACAGGCCAATTCCTCATCAATGTCCTTGGCCAGACGTCCATTGAGCATCAAGTGGCCCAGCTCATGCGCCAACGTAAAGCGCTGTCGGTCTCCCGGCCAATTGCGGCCAACGACAATCACCGGCATCTTGTGTACGGAAGCAGCCAGGCCATCAAACTTTGGATCTGCATTCGCATCGATCATGAACACGCGTATGCCATGCGTCTCCAACGCATCGATCAACTCGGGAATCGGCGCATAGCCCAAGGCCCATGCATTACGTACTTGTTCAGCGACGTCTTCGATCTGCGCCAGATCAGATATCTTCTTCGGCAATCCGGCTACGGGGGCGAACTCTTTCAACGGCGACTTTGGGAACAGAGCCTCCAGCTCGATGCGCCGCTCGATCTGATCGATTACCTCATGTTCGATAGCTTCCAGGCGCTTCTTGGGTAGAGAGCTACGTTTGCGATATTCGATGCCCTCCAGCGCGACTGACTCGGGGCGGAAGAAATATTCGGTCCGGACTTGCAGCGCCTGCGCGAGTTTGATAAGGGTTGCAGAAGTCGGCACAGCCAACTCATCCTCGTACTTCTTGATCGCAGCATGAGACAGGTCGACCTTAGCCGCCAGCTCACGCAGCGATAAGCCGGCCGCCTTGCGCGCCCGGAACAGCCGTTGACCAATCATGATTTACCTCCAGAACCGTGCGATTGCGGTTTACATTTCCACTAATAATATACCAATTTGTAAACCATCACTTAATCTGGCTCAAACAAGTCCGGACAAGCACGCATCGAATGCGGTCAGCAGCTGTTTGATGTCGCTTTCGCTGGTGCTGGGGCATACCAGCAGCATGTTGTGGAACGGTGTGATCAACAGGCCGCGGTTGAGCAAGTAGAGGTGGATGATCTGTTCAAGATCGCTGTCCAGTATCGCTTGCGCTTGCGTGCCGTTTTGCGGCGCGGTTGGTGTGAACTGGAATTCGGTGCGGGCGCCGATCTGGGTCACGCACCACGGCAGATTGTGGCGCGCGATCGCGGCGCGCAAGCCTGCCGCCAGTTGGGCTGCCAGCGCGAACATGTGTTGGTAGGCCTGCTCGGTCATCACCTGCTCCAGATTGGCGCGCATCGCGGCCATCGCGAACATGTTGGCGCTTAGCGTGGTGCCGACGCCGGAGTGGCCGGGTGGCGCGTCGTGCTTGGCCTTCTCCACTCGCCGCGCCAATTCCTCAGTAAATCCATAGACCGCACACGGGATGCCGCCGCCAATCGGTTTGCCGACCACCAGCGCGTCCGGCTGCATGCCGTGCGCCTGCGCGTAGCCTCCGGGGCCGCTGCTGATGGTGTGGGTTTCGTCGATCACCAGCAGGCTGCCGTGGCGCTTGATGAGCTGCTGCGCGGCCTCCCAGTAGCCCGGCTGCGGCAGCACCATGCCGATGTTGGTCATCACCGGTTCGGCCAGCACGCAGGCGATGTCGCCCTGCTTTAGCGCCGCCTCCAGTGCAGGCAGGTCGTTGAACTCCACCACTACAGTGTGATCCGTGAGCTTGTGCACTTGCCCCAGCAGGCTGTCGCGCTGCGTCGGCACACCGTCCACCAGATCGACAAACACATCGTCCACCGTGCCGTGATAGCAACCGTTGAAGACCAATACCTTGCTGCGGCCCGTCGCGGCGCGCAGCCAGCGCAGCACGAAGCGGTTGGCGTCCGAGGCGGACAAGGCGAACTGCCAGTACGGCAGGCCGAAACGCCGCGCCAGCTCAGCCGCCACCGGCGCGGCATCCTCCGACGGCAACATGGCGGTGTAGCCGCGCGCGGCCTGGCGCGCTATCGCCTGCGCCACGGGCGGCGGCGCGTGGCCAAACATGGCGCCGGTGTCGCCGAGGCAGAAGTCGATGTATTCGTGGCCGTCGGCGTCGCGGAAGCGGACACCCGATGCTTCGCGCACCGTCAGCGCGAACGGTGTAGACCAGTCATTCATCCAGTGCATCGGTACACCGAACAGCAGGTGCTGCGCGGCCTGCCCCGCCAATCGCGCCGACTCGGGATTGCGCGCGATGTAGCTGGCGCGTTCGGCGGCGGCCAGCGCTTGCACGCGGGGCCAGTTCAATCCGTCGCGGGCGCCGGCCATGGTCACACCAGTAGCATCAAGTGCTCGCGCTCCCAGGAGCTGATCACGCGACTGTAGGTGGCGAATTCGAGTTCTTTCACTTCGCAGAAGGCTTGTACGAACAACTCGCCCAGGATCTCGCTCAGCGGCTGGCATTCGCGCAGGCGCAGGATGGCGTCCTCCAAGTTGCGTGGCAGCTGGTCGTGTACATGCTCGGCGCTATCGGCGGTGGGCGGCGACGGCGTCAAGCCTTGCGTCATGCCGAGGTAGCCGCAGGCCAGCGTGGCGGCCATCGCCAGGTAGGGGTTGACGTCCACGCCTGGCACGCGGTTCTCCACGCGCCGGTTGACGGGCGCGGAGTTCGGGATGCGGATGCCGCAGGTGCGATTGTCGTAACCCCAATGCACATTGGTCGGCGCCGACATGAAGCGCGACAGCCGGCGATACGAGTTCACATGCGGCGCAAACAGCAACGTGGCCGCCGCCGTGTACTGCTCCAGCCCCGCGATATAGTTGAAGAACAAATCGCTGGCCTCACCGTCGGCGCGGCTGAAGATATTGGCGCCGGTCGCGGCATCCAAGATGCTCTGGTGGATGTGCATCGCGCTGCCGGGCTCCGTCTCCATCGGCTTGGCCATGAAGGTGGCGAAGATCCCGTGCCGCAGCGCCGTCTCCCTCACCGCGCGCTTGAACAGGAACACGCGGTCGGCCAGTTCCAGCGCCTCGCCGTGCGTGAAGTTGATCTCCATCTGCCCGGCGCCCGCTTCGTGGATCAGCGTCTCCACACCCAGCTCATGCTGCTTGCAGAAGGTGGACAGCTCCAGGAAGAAGGGATCGAAATCGTTGACGGCGTCGATCGAGTACGACTGGCGGCCGGACTCCGTCTTGCCGCTGCGGCCCAGCGGTGGCGTCAGCGGCTCGTGCGGGTTGCTGCTGCGCGCGACCAGGTAGAACTCCATCTCCGGCGCCACCACCGGCTGCCAGCCGCGCTCCGCATACAGCTTAAGCACCTTGCGCAGCACCGCACGCGGCGACAGGCCGACCGGCGAACCGTCGAAGTTCTGGCAATCGTGGATCACCAGCGCGACGTTCTCCGCCGCCCACGGCACCTGCCGCAGCGTGGCCAGGTCCGGCACGCAGATCATGTCGGGATCGGTGGCGCCGACGTAGGGCAGGTTGTTGGGTTGCTCGCCGTTGACGGTGTTCAGCAGCACGCTCTTGGGCAGGCGCATCTCGCCTTCGCTGAGAAAGAGATCCTTGGGCAGGATCTTGCCGCGAGCGATGCCGGTCATGTCGGCGATCACACACTCCACTTCGTGAATGTTGCGGTCACGTAGAAAGTCCTTCATGGCCTGGCTCATCGCTTGCTCCTAGAAGCGGTCGAGATAACGCGTGGTTTCCCAGGCGCTGACGTGTTGGCTGTATTCGATCCATTCGGCGCTCTTCAGCGCCACAAACTCGTTAATGATGTCCGTGCCCATCGCTTCGGCCAGCACGGTGTCGGCCCGCAGCGCGGCTGCAGCGGCACCGAGGTTTTGCGGCAGCAGCGTCAGCCCCAGCTCCGCACGCGCAGCGTCGGACATCTCGTACACATCCTGATTGACCGGTTCTGCGGCTTTCAGCGTCCGGTCGATGCCGTCCAGCCCTGCCGCGATCACACCAGCCAGAGCCAGATAGGGATTGGCCGAGCTATCGGGCAAGCGCCATTCAATGCGCTGGTAGACCACCCGCGCAACCGTGGTGCGGTTGTTGTTGCCGTAGCCGATGAAAGCCGGCGCCCAGCTGGTGCCGGACAGCGACTGCCCGCACATTAATCGTTTATACGAATTGACGGTCGGTGCGCACAACGCGGTCAACGCCGGCGCGTGATGCAGCAAGCCCGCCATGAAATGATAGGCCAGCGACGACAGCCCCAGATCGCGCCCGCCCTGCTCTTTCTCTTCGCCCAGCGCGAACAAGGGCTTGCCGGCGACATTCGCCAGCGACAAATGGAAATGCAGCCCGCTGCCAGGACGCTCGGCGAACGGCTTGGGCATCATCGAGAACAGCAGCCCCTCCTCCTCGGCGATATGCTGCGCAGCCATTTTGAAGAGCATGAAGTTATCGGCCGCCTTGAGCGCGTCGGCGTATTTGTAATTGACTTCAAACTGGCCGGTCGCATCCTCGTGATCGATCTGGAACACGCCCAGTCCACACTGGTCCAGCGACGTTGTCAACTTCTCGATGAAGCCTCGGCGGCGCAGCAGGCTCTTGGTGTCGTAGGATGGTTTTTCCAGCGTATCGGCGGCTTCGGCATCGTAGCCATTGGCGCCTTTTTGCAGCAGGAAGAACTCCGGCTCCAGCCCTGCGTTCAAGGTCCAGCCGCGCTGTGCCAGCCGCTCGACCTGCTTGCGCAATACCTGGCGCGGACAGGCGTCGAAAGGCTCGCCCGCCACATGACCGTCCAGCGCCACGCGCGCGTAACCAGGCAGCCAGGGCATGACCTTCAGGGTGGAGAGGTCGGCGCGGCCATAGTACTCCGAACGCGGACCGGTACGCGGCAAGCCAGTGCCCCAGATCGACGGGCCAGAGAATCCCGCGCCCGGCGAAACGATATCGTCCAGATTCGCCAGCGGTATCAGCTTGCCCTTGGCCGCACCGTGGATGTCCGTGAACTGCGCGAACACGAAGCGCACGCCTTTCGCGGCCAGCTCGCGCTGCAATTCTTCCGTCGAACGGGCCGCCGTACTGTCTAGCCGATTTGTATCCATGTAGTTTTCAGCTCGGTGTATTTATCGAATGCGTGCAGCGACTTGTCGCGCCCATTGCCGGACTGCTTGTAGCCGCCGAACGGCACGGTGATGTCGTCGCCGTCGTATTGATTGACGTGCACGGTGCCGGCGCGCAGCGCCCGCGCGGTCTGGATCGCCTTGCTGAGATCAGCCGTCCACACGGCGGCCTGCAAGCCGTACGGCGTGGCGTTGGCCTGCCTGACCGCGTCCTTCACGTCGGTAAAGCTCAGCACCGACAGCACCGGCCCGAAGATCTCCTCGCGCGCGATGGTCATGCTGCTGTCGACCTGGTCGAACAGCGTCGGCTCGACGTAGTAACCGCCGGTGTCGGTGCGCGCCTGGCGTCCACCGGACAGCAGCTTGGCGCCGCCCGACTGGCCAGCTTCGATGTAACCCATCACCGTCTTCAATTGCGTCGCGTCGACGATGGCGCCCATGACGGTGTTTTCGTCGAGCGGATCGCCAGGCTGGAAGGCAGGCATCATCGCCATCGCTTTTTCAAGGAACTGCTCCTTGATCGACGCTTCCACAAACAGGCGCGAAGGCGCGTTGCAGCTCTCGCCCTGGTTGAAGTAGATGGAGCCGATGGCCGCTTCCACCGCCTTGTCCAGGTCCGGGCAATCGGCGCAGACGATATTGGCCGACTTGCCGCCCAATTCAGTCCAGGCCCGCTTCAGATTGGACTGCCCGGCCATCTGCAAAATCTGCTTGCCGATGCGGGTGGAGCCGGTAAAGCCGATGCAGTCCACGTCCATGTGCAGGCCAAGCGCGGCGCCGGCTTCATGGCCGTAACCCGGCAGCACATTGAACACGCCCGGCGGAATGCCCGCCTCCAGCGCGATCTCCGCCAAACGCAGCGCCGTCAACGGCGACTTCTCGGACGGCTTGAGCACCACGCTGTTCCCGGCGGCCAGCGCCGGCGCGATCTTCCAAGCGGCCATGATCATCGGATAATTCCACGGCACGATGGCCGCCACCACGCCGACCGGCTCGCGCGTGATCAGCGCCAGGCTGTTGGCCGCTGTCGGTGCGATCTCGTCGTAGATCTTGTCGATCGCCTCGCCGTACCAGCGCAGGCAGTTGGCGGTCGCGCCCACATCCACGCTTTGGCTGTACTTGATCGGTTTGCCCATGTCCAGCGTTTCAAGCAGCGCCAGTTCCGGGCCGTACTTCTGGACCAGATCCGCGAACTTGATCAGCGTGCGCTTGCGCTGCGCCGGCGATTTTCCAGCCCAGCGGCGGTCCTCGAATGCGGCACGTGCCGCAGCCACCGCCAGGTCGACATCGGCGCCGTCGCAGCGCGCCACCATACCCAGCTTGCGGCCGTCGATCGGCGACAGGTTCTCAAACTGCTGTTCGGATTTGGCCCAGACGCGCTCGCCGCCGATGAAGGCGCGGCCGTCGATTTGCAGGCTGCTCGCCCGCTCGTGCCAGGATGTTGTCGTCATATTCGTCTCCACTTCAGGATTTACAGCCAGCCGCGCTGCTGGAGGTCGGCGTAGGTCAGGTCGAGGCAGTTGCGGATCAAGGCCACCATCTCATCGATCTGCGCACAGCTCATCACCAGCGGCGGCGCGATGATCATGCGGTCGCCGACGGCGCGCATGATCATGCCATTGTTGAACATGTAGCCACGGCAGACCATGCCCACCGCCAGCTCCTCGTCGAACGGCACGTTCTCGTGCACGGTCGCGCCCTTGACGCGCACCAGGTTCAGGCCCGCGACGAAGCCGCAACTATCAGCATAGCCAACCAGCGGATGATCCGCCAGCTCGGCAAAACGCTTTTTCAGATACGGCCCGGTCTCGTTGCCGACGCGTTCGACCAGCTTCTCGTCTTCGAGGATGCGGATATTCTCCAGCGCCGCCGCGCAAGCGACAGGATGGCCGGAGTAGGTGAAGCCGTGATTGAATTCGCCGCCCTGCTCGATCAGCACATCGGCCACGCGGTCGCCAACCAGCACGCCGCCCAGCGGCACATAGCCGGAGGTCACGCCCTTGGCGAAAGTGATCAGGTCCGGCTTGATGCCGAACAGCTCGGACGCGAACCACTTGCCCAGCCGGCCGAAGCCGCAGATCACCTCATCGGCAATCAGCAGGATGCCGTACTTGTCGCAGATGCGCTGGATCTCCGGCCAGTAGGTAGCCGGCGGGATAATCACACCGCCCGCGCCCTGTATCGGCTCGCCGATGAAGGCCGCGACCTTGTCCGCGCCAACCTTCAGGATCTTCTTCTCCAGCCACGACGCGGCTTCGATGCCGAATTCATCCTCCGTCATGCCGCGCCCGGATTCCAGATAGTTCGGCTGGCCGATATGCACGATACCGGGAATCGGCAAGCCGCCCTGCGCGTGCATGCCATCCATGCCGCCCAGCGACGCGCCGGCCACGGTGCTGCCGTGATAGGCGTTGTGGCGGCTGATGATGGTGTGGCGCTCCTTGTAGCCCAGCACGTCCCAATAGCGGCGCACCATGCGCAGATTGGTGTCGTTGCCTTCCGAGCCGGATCCGGTGAAGTAGACGTGGTTGAACTGCGGCGGCGAGATCTTCACCAACTTGGCCGCCAGCTCCACGGCGGGAATATTGGTGGTGTTGAAGAAGCTGTTATAAAACGGCAGCGTCTCCATCTGCTTGTACACCGCTTCCGAAATGCTGGTGCGGCCGTAGCCGACATTGACGCACCACAGGCCGGACATCCCGTCCAATACCTTCTTGCCCTGCGAGTCCCACAGATAGATGCCCTCGCCGCGCACCATCACGCGCGCGCCCTTTTCGCCGAGCGCCTTGTGGTCGGTGAAGGGGTGGATGTAGTGGGCCGTGTCCAGCTTCTGGATGGCGGCAGTGTCATAGACTTCCGGGCGCGCTGCGGCCTTGACCGACGCGACCAATGCGGCGCTTGGCGCCAATGAATTGTTCGACATGATGGCTCCTATCTCAAAATGATCAGACGTGCAGCAGCAGGTGCTCGCGCTCCCACGGGCTGATGACGGTCATGAATTCCTGGTGCTCCAGATCCTTGATCGCCGAATAGACGTCGATGAAACGGTCACCCAGCACGCTGCGCAGCTTGTCTTCGCCGCGCAGCAGCTGCAGCGCTTCCGGCAAGCCTTGCGGCAGTTCGACCATCAGGTCATACGCGCTGCCGACGGTCATCGGCGTCGGCTCCAGCTGCTCGGTCATGCCGAGGTAGCCGCAAGCCAGCGTGACCGCCAGCGCCAGGTAGGGATTGGCGTCCGCACCGATGATGCGGTTCTCCACGCGGCGATCCTGCACGCCCGATTCCGGCACGCGGAAGCCGACGGTGCGGTTGTCCATGCCCCACTGGATGTTGATCGGCGCCGCAGTGTGGCGCACGATGCGGCGATACGAATTGACGTAAGGCGCAACGATCGCCATCGCCGACGGCATGTAGCGTTGCAGGCCTCCGATGTAGTGCTTGAAGATCGGCGCGGCCGAACCGTCTTCGGCGCTGAAGATGTTCTTGCCGGTCTTGGCATCGACCACGCTTTGGTGCACGTGCATCGCGGAACCCGGTTCACCCGCCATCGGCTTGGCCATGAAGGTCGCGTACATATCGTGCTTGAGCGCCGCTTCGCGCAAGGTGCGCTTGAAGAAGAACACCTTGTCGGCCAGGCCGAGCGGATCGCCGTGCAGGAAGTTGATCTCCATCTGGCCGGCGCCGATTTCGTGAATCAGCGTGTCGACGTCGAGGTTCATCAGGTCGCAGTAGTCGTAGATGTCTTCGAACAGCGGATCGAATTCATTCACCGCATCGATGCTGTAGACCTGACGGCTGGTTTCCGCGCGGCCGCTACGGCCGATAGGCGGTTTCAAAGGCAGATCGGGATCGCTGTTCTTGGCGGTCAGGTAGAACTCCAGTTCCGGCGCCACCACTGGCTTCCAGCCTTTGTCGGCGTACAGCTTCAGTACGCGGCGCAGCACGGAGCGCGGCGCGAAATCGACCAGGCGGCCGTCGGAGAAGTAGCAGTCGTGGATGACCTGCGCGGTCGGGTCGGTGGCCCACGGCACCATGGTGATGGTGGTCGGATCGGCCTTCAGTATCATGTCGCGGTCGGTGGTGGAGATGGCGCGGTCGTAGCCTGCGTCTTCCACCGGGCAGTTGCCGGTTACGGTCATGCCCAGCACCGCTTCGGGGATGCGCATGCCGCGCTCCTGGGTGAACTTACCGCGCGGGAGGATCTTCCCGCGTGCTACGCCGGTCAAGTCGGGGACCAGGCATTCGATTTCGGTGACGTGCTTCTCGTTGAGCCACAGGTCCATGTCGGTATAAGTAAAATTTTCGCGGATTGCCATGGTTTTCTCTCTTTGTTTTCTAGCGTTGATTTTTATAGTTGCGGCAGGCCTCGCCGAAGGCCTTGAATAATCTGACGGAATCGGGATTCTCCGCCAGGCGCCACTCTGGATGCCACTGTACCGCGAGCGCGAAACTACTGGCGTTTGCTACGCGGTAGGCTTCCACTAGGCCGTCGTCGGCGCGTGCTTCCGCGACCAGCGATGGCGCCAGTTGGGCGATGCCCTGGCCGTGCAGCGAATTGACCATGATGTCGGACGCGCCTCCCAATATGCGCGCCAGTTGCCCGCCAGGCTCCAATCGCACGCGGTGCGAGGCAGCGTATTGCTGCTCCAGCGGCTGGTCCTTGCGCTCGCGGTGGTCGGCCATGCCAGCCACGTTGTGCACCGCCTGGTGCAGCGTACCGCCCAGCGCCACGTTCACTTCCTGGAAGCCGCGGCATATCGCCAGCAGCGGTATGCCGCGCTTGAGCGCCGCCCGGATGAAAGGCAGCGTGGTGGCGTCGCGCGCCGCGTCCTGCGGCAGCGAGGGATCCAGCACTTCATGCCCATACAGGCTGGCATGCACGTTGGATGGTGAACCGGTCAGCATGACGCCGTCGGCCAGCGCCAGCAGCGTCTCAAAATTGGTGGACGCGCCCAGGGCGGGCATGATGAGCGGCGTGCAGCCCGCCCCATCGGCCACTGCGGCGACATATTTGAATTGGGCTGTGTGATTGGCATGGGCGCCGATCTGGTTCACACAGGCGGGAACGATGACAATTGGGCTGTGCATGGCTTCATCATATGCCTATTTTGGTATCATTGTGAGTGCCACTTGTTTAAAATTGATGGAACCACTTTGAATCCCATGCCGCATCCGCCCTCCCCAACTTCCGATCTGCTAGCCCAGACATTGGCGCAATCCGGCTTCCATCCGCGCCTGCCGCAGCAGCGCCGTTTGTACGAAGCGGCCAAGAGCGCGATCCACCGCCAGTTGCTGGGCGCGGGCAGCAAACTGCCGTCCAGCCGCGACCTGGCGCGTGACCTTGGCATCTCGCGCAACACGGTGATCGCCGCGTTCGAGCAGTTGGCGGCCGAGGGCTATGTCACCAGCCAGCTGGGTAGCGGCACCTACGTGGCGGACTTGCAGGCGCAACGCGCCAGCATGCGCGGCTCCGGCCCTGCGCCGCGCGGATCGCCGCAGGGCCGCCCGGCGCGGCTGTCCCGCCGGGGGCGCGAATTGACCAGCTTTGCCGCCGGTCCGCGCTTCGAGATCCAGCCTTTCGCGCCGGGCGAGGACGACTTCTCATCCTTCCCATTCAAGCTTTGGCAGCGGCTGCAAAACCGCATCTGGCGCGAGGCGCGCACCGAACTGCTGGACTACGGCCAGTCCGGCGGCCACCTGCCACTGCGCCAGGCCATCACCGAGTACCTGCGCTTGTCGCGTTCCGTGAAGGTGACGGTGGACCAGGTGATGATCACGGCCGGCACGCAGCAATCGCTGGACCTGTGCGCGCAGCTGCTGGCCGATGCCGGCGACACCGCCTGGGTCGAGGATCCCGGCTACTGGGGCGCGCGCCGCGTGTTCCAGTCGCGCGAACTGAAGCTGCATCCGATCGCGGTCGACGACGACGGCATGGTGCTGAAGGAATCGGACCTGGCCACCAAGCCGCGCCTGATCTACGCCACGCCGTCGCACCAGTATCCAACCGGCTCCGTCATGAGCCTGGCCCGTCGGCGCGAACTGCTCGACATCGCCGTGCGCAAAGACGCATGGATACTGGAGGACGACTACGACAGCGAATTCCGCTACACCGGCCGTCCGCTGGCGGCGCTGCAAGGACTGGACATCGACGACCGCGTGCTCTACATGGGCACCTTCTCCAAGGTGCTCTACCCCGGCATCAAGGTCGGCTACCTGGTGGTGCCGCCGGCGCTGGTCGATGGTTTCAAGAGCGCGCTGTACGACCTGCAGCGGCCCGGCCAACTGACGGTGCAGGCGGTGCTGGCGGACTTTATCGCGCTGGGCCACTTCACCACCCACATCCGCAAGATACGCCAGACCTACGGCGCCCGCCGTGAGCTGCTGCGCCGCACGCTGGTGCAGCAGCTTTCGCCCCGGCTGCGCGGCAGGGTGACCATCTCCAGTGAGGAATCCGGCCTGCATCTGGTGGTGCAGTTGCCCGACGACGCCGACGACGTGGCGCTGGAAGCAGCGGCTGCCGCAGCGGATATCCGCGTCAAGGCCCTCTCAACCTACTACCTCGCGCAGCCGACCAGGCGCGGCCTGCTGGTCGGTTACGCCTACTGCACGCCGGAGAAGATCAGCCACTACGGCCGCATCCTGGCGGACCTGATCGAGACCGGAGTGCCAGCATGAAGCACATGCCTTGGCGAGACTTCTGCGCGCTGGTCAGCAGCATCGGCGTGGTCGGCCTGGGACTGGGCGCCACCATTCCGCTGACGGCGCTGCGGCTGGACCAGCGCGGCATCGGCACCGACATCATCGGCATCATCACCGCCGCCAGCGCCTTCGGCATCCTGGCGGCGACGCCCTTCGTCTCGCGCTGGGTGGCTCGCCACGGACCGCGCGGCTGCATGACAGCCGCCATCGCCATCGGCGCGCTGTCCACCGGCTTGATGGAAGCGACCGACAACGTGCTGCTGTGGGGTGTGCTGCGCTTCGTGTTCGGCGCCTGCATGGGTGTGTTGTTCACCATCGGCGAGGCTTGGGTCAACCATCTTGCGCCGGTCAATTCGCGCGGCCGCGTGGTGGCCATGTACACCACCGCGTTCACGCTGTTCCAGCTGATAGGCCCGGCCTTGGTGGCGGGATTGGAAGGCAAGGTCGCATGGCCGTTCGCCGCCTGCGGCGCGTTGTTCCTGCTCGCCCTGCCCGGCATGGCGCTGATCTCCAACGATGGCCAGGTCGAGGAAGACGAACCGCACGTCTCCTGGCGCGCGGTGCTGCCGCGCATGCCGATGATCGCGGTCGGCGCGGCCTTCTTCGCGCTGTTCGACACGCTGGCATTGAGCCTGCTGCCCTTGTACGCGATCCGCCAAGGCATGCTCACCGAACTGGCGCTGTTGTCGGCCACCGTGGTGCTGGTCGGCGACACCGCGCTGCAATTCGCCTTCGGCTGGCTGGCCGACCATGTGGGCCGCCGGCGCGTGCACACTGGCTGCGGCATCGCGGTATGCGTGCTGCTGCCGCTGCTGCCGTTCGCGGCGGGTACGCCGTGGCTGTGGTGGATACTGCTGCTGATGCTGGGGGCGGTGGCGGGGGCGATCTACATGCTGTCGCTGGTGGCGTGCGGCGCGCGCTTCCAGGGGCAATCGCTGGTCGCGGCCAGCGCCGTGGTCAATGCCAGCTGGGGCATCACCAGCAGCGGCGGGCCGCTGGTGACAGGTCTGTTGATGCAGACCGCCGGCATCAATGCGCTACCGGCGGTGCTGTGGTGCGGCGCGGCGATTTTCGTCGCCTGCGCCTGGTGGGAATACAAACAGGGTTACGTCGATTAACCCTTGGCCGCAGCGGCCACCTGCTTCTGGCGCAGGCGTTCGCTGCGGGCCATGTACAGGCTCGATGCGATCACGCCGATCGACACCACGAGAATGGTCAACGCCGCCACCGCGTTCACGCGCGGGTCCAGGCCCAGGCGCGCGCGCGAGAAGATCACTATAGGCATCGTCGACGAGCCGGGGCCGGACAGGAAGGCCGACAGCACCACGTCATCCAGCGACAGCGTGAACGTCAGCAGCCACGCGGAACCCAGCGCCTGCGTGATGTTCGGCAGCGTCACCAGGAAAAACACCTGGTATGGACGGCAACCGAGATCCATCGCCGCTTCCTCCAGCGACTTGTTCATCTCCTGGAGGCGCGACTGCACCACCACCGCCGCATAGGCCATGCCCAGCAAGGTGTGGCCCAGCCAGATCGTTACCAGGCCGCGCTCCGGGAAGCCGAACGCCTTCTGCACCGACACCAGCATCAGCAGCAGCGACAGGCCGATGATCACCTCCGGCATCACCAGCGGCGCGCTGACCATGCCCGAGAACAGCGTGCGGCCGGCGAAGCGCTGGTAGCGGTTCAACACAAACGCCGCAAACGTCCCCAGCACCACCGAGCTGCAAGCCGTCAGCAGCGCGATGCGCAGCGACAGCCCGAAACCGCTGATGATCTCCGTATCCTCCATCAGCGCCGCATACCACTGCGTCGAGAAGCCGCTCCACACCATGTCCTGGCGCGAGCTGTTAAACGAAAACACCACCAGCACCACGATCGGCAGGTAGAGGAACAGATAGCCCAGCGACAGCCAGCCGCGCCCGAACCAACGCTGCACGAAATTGGAATGTCCTTTCATGGGCGATCCTCCTCTGCCTTGTATTTATTGAAGATCGCCATCGGCACCAGGATCAGCAGGATCACCACCACCGTCACCGAGGACGCCAGCGGCCAGTCGTTATTGGTGAAGAATTCGTCCCACAGCTGGCGGCCGATCATCAGCGTTTCCGGGCCGCCCAGCAGTTCCGGGATCACGTACTCGCCCACCGCCGGGATAAACACCAGCATGGTGCCGGCGATGATGCCGGACTTCGACAGCGGCACCGTGATGCGCCAGAACGCCTGCATCGGCGTCGCGCCCAGGTCGGCCGCGGCCTCCAGGAAGCGCAGGTCCATCTTCACCAGGTTGGCGTACAGCGGCAGGATCATGAACGGCAGGTAGGCGTAGACCATGCCGATGATGAGCGAGAACTGCGTGTTCATCAGGTGCAGCGGCTCGGTAATGAAGCCCACGCTGATCAGGAAGTGGTTCAGGATGCCGTTGTTGGCCAGGATGCCCTTCCAGGCGTAGATGCGCAGCAGGAAGGAGGTCCAGAACGGCATCATCACCAGCATCAGCAGCACCGGGCGCACGGTCGGCTTGGCGCGCGCCATGAAGTAGGCGAACGGGTAGCCGATGATGAGGCACAGCGTGGCCGTGATGGCGGCGAACTTGATCGAGTTCAGGTAGGTCAGCGCATACAGCTCGTCCTGCGCGATGAACAGGTAGTTGGAGATCTTGACCTTGAGCGTGATGACGCCGTCGGCCATCGTCATCAAGGTGCCGAAGGGATTGCCGCCGGTGTCCGCCTCGGTGAAGCTGATGCGCATCACGATCAGGAACGGCACCAGGAAGGCCACCGTCAACCACAGGAAGGGCACGCCGATCACCAGGTTGCGGCCGGTGATCCAGCGCCCGCTCAGCAGATTCTTGAGAAATTTCATGGCTGCGCTCCGCCTTAGCTGGTCAGCACGACGACGTCGGCGCCGTCCCACCAGGCGTAGACGCGCTGATCGCGCTTGAGCGCCGAGTCGTCATGGCGGGCCGCGTTGGTGCGCGAGACCTTCAGCGCCATGCCGCTGTCGAGGCGCACGTGGTACAGCGTCTCGTTGCCGAAGTAGGCCATCGCCGTGATCACGCCCTGCACGCAGTTGTAGCCGTCCTCGCTGGCGTTGGCGCGCTGCGCCGCGGTCGGCGCCTCGGCCTGCACGGCGATCTTCTCGGGACGCACCGCCACCGACACCGGCATGCCCACCGTGCCGGTAATGCCGTGGGTGACGTAGTGTCGGCCTTCCGTCGTGTCGACGATAACGTGGTCCGGCTCATCGACCGTCACGCTGCCGTTGAACATATTGACGCTGCCGATGAAGTCCGCGACGAAGCGGCAGTTCGGCGTTTCGTAGATTTCGCCCGGCGCGCCCACCTGCAGGATGCGGCCTTCGCTCATCACGGCGATGCGGGTCGCCATGCTCATGGCTTCGTCCTGGTCGTGGGTGACCATCACGCAGGTCACGCCCACTTCCTCGATGATGCCGACCAGTTCCATCTGCGTGCGTTCGCGCAGCTTCTTGTCCAGGGCGCCCAGCGGCTCGTCCAGCAGCAGCAACTGCGGACGCTTGGCCAGGCTGCGCGCCAGCGCCACGCGCTGCTGCTGGCCGCCGGACAGCTGGTGCGGCTTGCGTTTGCCGTAGGCGGTCAGCTGCACCAGCGCCAGCATCTGCTCCACGCGGGCGGCGATTTCGTCCTTCGGCAGGCCGTCGCGGCGCAGGCCGAAGGCGATGTTGTCCCATACCGACAGGTGCGGGAACAGTGCATAGGACTGGAACATCATGTTGATCGGGCGCTCGTACGGCGGCACGCCGACGATATCCTTGCCGCCCAGCGTGATCTGGCCCTGGGTCGGCGTCTCGAAACCGGCCAGCATGCGCAGCAGCGTGGACTTGCCGCAGCCGGAACTCCCCAGCAGCGCAAAGATCTCGCCCTTGTTGATCGCCACCGACACATCGTTGACGGCGCGGACGCCGTCGAATTCCTTAACCAGGTTGCGGATCAGCAGGAAGGGTTCTCGCTCTTGGGTCATGTTATTAAAATATAAATGATATTAATAATATACGGGAAAACCCGTGAAAGTTAGGCCGACCGCAGGCCGCGCGCTTGGTCGAACCCGTGATTATAAATGACGAAATCACACATGCAACAGCAGGTGCTCCCGCTCCCACGGGCTGATGACGGTCATGAACTCCTGGTGCTCCAGTTCCTTGATCGCCGTGTAGACGTCGATGAAGCGCTCGCCCAGCACATCGCGCAGCCGATCCTCGCGCCGCAGCAGCTCCAGCGCCTGCGGCAGCCCTTGCGGCAGCTCGAACAAATGGCCGTAGGCGCTGGCGGTGGTCATCGGGGTCGGCTCCAGCTGGTCCACCAGGCCGAGATAGCCGCAGGCCAGCGTCACCGCCATCGCCAGATAGGGATTGGCGTCGGCGCCGATGATGCGGTTCTCCACCCGGCGCTGCTCCACGCCCGATATCGGAATACGGAAGCCCACGGTGCGGTTGTCGATGCCCCACTGGATGTTGATCGGCGCGGCCGTATGGCGCACGATGCGGCGGTAGGAATTCACATACGGCGCCATGATCGCCATCACCGACGGCGTGTAGCGCTGCAATCCGCCGATGTAGTGGCGGAAGTGGGCCGACGGCGAACCGTCCGCCGCGCTGAAGATATTGCGGCCGGTCGCGGCGTCGCTCACGCTCTGGTGCACGTGCATCGCCGATCCGGGCTCGCCCGCCATCGGCTTGGCCATGAAGGTGGCGTACATATCGTGCTTGAGCGCCGCCTCGCGCAAGGTGCGCTTGAAGTAGAAGACGTTGTCGGCCAGCGCCAGCGCGTCTCCGTGCTGGAAGTTGAGGCCCATCTGGCCGGCGCCGGTTTCGTGGATCAGCGTGTCGACGTCAAGGTTCATCAACGCGCAGTAGTCGTAGATGTCCTCGAACAGCGGATCGAATTCGTTGACGGCGTCGATGCTGTAGACCTGGCGGCTGGTTTCGGCGCGGCCGCTGCGGCCCACCGGCGCCTTCAGCGGCAGGTCGGGATCGATGTTCTTCTCGGTCAGATAAAACTCCAGCTCCGGCCCCACCACCGGCGTCCAGCCTTTGTCGGCATACAGCTTGAGCACCCGGCGCAGCACCGAGCGCGGGGCGAAATCGACCAGCGTGCCGTCGGCGAAGTAGCAGTCGTGGATCACCTGCGCGGTGGGGTCGATGGCCCAGGGGACTTTGGTGATGCTGCCGGGGTCCGCGCGCAGGATCATGTCGCGGTCGGTGGAGGAGATGGCGCGGTCGTAGGCCGCGTTCTCGGTCGGGTAGTTGCCGGTGACGGTCATGCCCAGCACCGCCTCGGGAATGCGCATGCCGCGTTCCTGGGTGAATTTGGCGCGCGGCAGGATCTTCCCGCGCGCCACACCCGTCAAGTCGGGCACCAGGCATTCGATTTCAGTGACTCGGTTCTCGTTGAGCCACTGGTCCATATCGGCATCGGAGAAATTTTCACGGATAGACATGTTCGCTCTCGGTGGTCATGATCAAGCGATCGATATGTCTAATTTACCATGTTTACAACCTTTCTTCCTCTGCCTCCACGCGGGTTTGCACAAGAATCTTTTTGATCTCCGGCACGCAGGAGCCGCAATTGCCGCCCGCTTTCAGGCAGGCCGTCACTTCGGGCACCGTTTTCAGGTCCTTTTCGATGATGGCGTTGCAGATCGTGTTGCGGCCCACGCCGAAGCAGGAACACACGGTAGGACCGGTATCGGCGCCCTTCTCGACCGGCATGCCGACCAGCAGGCCGACACGGTCGATCTCACTGAGCAGGTCCTTGACGAACAGGCTGGCCAGCCAGGCGCGCGACGGCATATCCTGGCGCGGCGACAGGAAGATGCATTGTTCGATGCGGTCGTTCACCACATGCACGGCGCGGTACACGCCGGCGGTGCGGTCTTCGTATTCGAGCCAGTCGGCGTCCAGGTCGGCCACGCCCAGCAGCTCGCGCGCCCAGCCGCCGAAGTCTTTGATCGTATTGCGGCCGGCCAGCTCGTAGCGGGCGAATTCGCGGCCCTGGATGCGGGTCCAGTGGGCCACGCTGTCGAGATTCATTTCGGTGCGGCTCAGGATGAAGCCGTGCCAGTTCACGCGGAACTGCTCGATGCGCACCGGCGTGTGCTTGAATTCCGGCTCGCCGGACACCGGGTCGACCACCGGATTGACCAGGGCGCCAACGCGCGCATCGGACGAGGTCTGGCCCGACCAGTGGATGGGAATGAACACGCTGCCGCGCGGGATGCCGCCGCCGTGCTGCACGCGCGCCACCATCGCGCCCCATGCGGAGCTGACGCGCGCCAGTTCGCCCTCGCGCACGCCGTGCAGCAGCGCGTCCTGCGGGTGGATGTCGACGAAGGATTCGGCGATGTGGTCGGCCAGCGTGGCGGATTTTCCGGTGCGCGTCATGGTGTGCCACTGGTCGCGCACGCGGCCGGTGTTAAGCGTCAGCGGGAAGTCTTCGCAAATGGCGTTGGCCGGAGCGCGGGTGGCGGTGGCGATGAAGCGCGCCTTGCCGTCGGCGTGGGCAAAGACGTTGTCCTTGAACAGGCGCGCTTCGACCTGCAACTCGCCCGATGCGGTGCGGCGCACCGGCCATTGGGTCGGTTCCAGTTCGTCGTATTCGCGCTGATTGAGGCCGGCCAGGCCGGACATGTCGAAGGCACGCGGCACGTCGCCGACGGCGTTGCGGAAGCCGCTCAGGCGCGCATGTTCGTCGAACACGCCTTGGGGGCCGCAGAAATCGAAGCCGCCGAAGCCCATGCGCTGCGCGAACAGCGACAGGATCTTCCAGTCCGGCAGCGCCTCGCCCGGCGCCTGCAGGAAGGCGCGCTGGCGCGACACGCGGCGCTCGGAATTGGTGACCGTGCCGTCTTTCTCGCCCCAGCCCAGCGCCGGCAGCAGCACGTCGGCGTAGGCGTTGGTGTCGGTGTTCTGCATGATGTCGGTGGCGACCACCAGTTCGCACTTCTCGAGCGCGCGGCGGGCTTGATCCGCATCCGGCAGGCTGACCAGCGGATTGGTGGCGATTACCCATACCGCCTTGACCTTGCCCGCTTCAATCGCCTGGAACAGGTCGACCGCCTTCAGGCCAGGCTTGGCGGCGATGGCCGGCGAGTCCCAGAAGGTTTGCACCACGTCACGGTGGTCGGCGCGGTCCAGGTCCATGTGCGCGGCCAGCATGTTGGCCAGGCCGCCCACTTCGCGGCCGCCCATCGCGTTAGGCTGACCGGTGATCGAAAACGGTCCCATGCCTGGCTTGCCGATACGGCCGCCGATCAGGTGGCAGTTGATGATGGCGTTGACCTTGTCGGTACCGGCCGACGACTGGTTGACGCCCATCGAGAACGCGGTGATGGTCTTGCGCGTGGAGGCGAACGATTCGTAGAACTCCATCAGCACCGGCAGTTCGATGCGGCAGATCTTCGCCACGGCGGCGGGATCGTTGCAATCGACGTTTGCCGTTTCCAGCGCCGCGTCCAGTCCATTGGTGTGCTGAGCGACAAATGCCGGATCGACCGCGCCGATGCGCGCCAGGTAGCTCAGCAAGCCGTTGAACAGCCACACGTCGGTGCCCGCCTTGACCGGCAGGTGCAGGTCGGCCAGCTCGCAGGTGGCTGTGCGGCGCGGATCGATGACCACGATCTTCATCTCCGGCCGGCTTTCCTTGGCCTTGAGGATGCGCTGGAACAGGATGGGATGGCACCACGCGGTGTTGGAGCCGACCAGCACCACCATGTCGGCCAGTTCCAGGTCGTCGTAGCACAGCGGCACCAGGTCTTCGCCGAAGGCGCGTTTGTAGCCGGCCACCGCCGACGACATGCACAGACGCGAGTTGGTGTCGATATTGGCGCTGCCGATGTAGCCCTTCATCAGCTTGTTGGCGACGTAGTAGTCCTCGGTCAGCAGCTGGCCGGAGACGTACAGCGCCACCGCGTCCGGGCCATGCTCGGCGATGATGGCGCGCCAGCCGTCGGCGACCTTGTCCAGCGCGGCATCCCATGACACGCGGCGCAAGCCGTCCGCGTCGCGCACCTGCGGATACAGCAGGCGGCCTTCGAGGCCGGTCGTCTCGCCCAATGCCGAGCCTTTGACACACAGGCGGCCCTTGTTCGCAGGATGCAGCTTGTCGCCGGCGATGGCGATCGTGCCGTCGGCCTTGGGCGTGGCCTGCACACCGCAACCGACGCCGCAATAGGCGCAGGTGGTGCGTACTGCAAGATGGTCAGTGGACAGGTTCAAGATGCTTCTCGCTCAAATCATGCGGCGCGCGCGGAAAGCGCTTCGCCAAACAACAGGTTTTGCCGGATCGGCGTAATGTCGGTGCGGTTTTGAATCAGGTTGAAGTACCACGGGCCATCCTTGACATCGCCATATAGCACGGCGCCGGTCACGCGCCCGTCCCTCAACACCAGCCGCTTGTAGACGCCGCGCCGCGCATCGCGCAGCACCAGGTCCTCGCTGCCCTCGCCACCGATAAAATCGCCAACCGAATACAGGTCCACGCCGGTCACTTTCAAGCGGGTCGGCGATGTCTGCTGCACGTAGCGGCGCACGCCGGCGCCGGCCAGGTGGGCGCCGCAAACGCGCGCCTGGTCCCAGATCGGTGCCACCAGGCCGAAGGTCGCGCTGCGGTGCTGCACGCACTCGCCCACCGCGTACACGCGTGGATCGTAGGTTTGCAGCGTGTCGTCCACCACGATGGCGCGTTCGCAATGCAGGCCGGCCGACTTGGCCAGGTCGATGTTTGGACGCACGCCGGCGGTCATCACCACCAGGTCGGCCGGGATCTCGCTGTCGTCCTTGAAGCGTACCGCGCGCACGCGGTCCGGGCCGACGATTTCGGCGGTCTGCGCGTTCATCATGAATTTCAGGCCCTTGGCTTCCAGCGCCTTTTGCAGCAGCAGCGCGGCAGGCTTGTCGAGCTGCTGGTTCATCAGCGCGTCGGTCACGTGGACCACGGTGACCGACATGCCTTGCCGTTGCAGGCCGTTGGCCGCCTCAAGCCCCAGCAGGCCGCCGCCGATCACCACCGCGTGACGGTGATTGCGCGCCATCGCCAGCATGGTCTCCACGTCCTGGATATCGCGGAAGGCCAGCACGCCGGGCAGCTGGTGGCCGGGCACGGGAATGATGAAAGGCTTGGAACCGGTGGCGATCAACAGGCGGTCGTAGCGCACTTCCAGTCCGGAGCGCGCGCGCACGATGCGCTTGCGGCGGTCGATATGTTCGACCGGATCGCCGGCGTGCAGCGTGATGCCATGCTGGACGTACCATTCGCGCGTGTTGAGCATGATGTCTTCCATGCTCTTTTCGCCCGCCAGTACAGGCGACAGCAGGATGCGGTTGTAGTTACCGTGCGGCTCGGCGCCGAACACGGTGATGTCGTACATGTCCGGCGCCAGCTTGTACAGCTCCTCGACCGTACGCATGCCGGCCATGCCGTTGCCGATCACGACCAGCGAGGGTTTCACAGGCCTACCCAAACTTTGCCGCCGTCGATACGGGCGGGATAGATGCCGACCGAGTGCTCGGGCGCTTCCAGGCACTCTCCCGTTTGCAGGTCGAAGTGCTGCTTGTAGATCGGCGAGGCGACCACGATGCGTTCGCCCAGGTTGCCCACCAGGCCGCGCGACAGCACGGAGGCCTCGGAATTCGGGTCGTAGTTATCGATGGCGAACACGCGCGGGTTGCCGTCGTCCACGTGGAACACGGCGACCTGCTGCTGGTTCAACAAGGCGCACACGCCGGTGTTGGGCACGATCTCGTCCAGGTTGCAGACGGCGATCCAGTTATCGGTTTGAATGTCGCGATGCATAAAGTTCTCCTCAAGCTGCCTTGACTGCGATCGGAATCACGCGCTTGCGCTCTTCCACGGTGGCCGGACGAATCTGTCCGCGTTCTTCCATGAACAACACGTTCTCGTCGCCCTTTTCGCTGTTGACGAAGTGGCGGAAGCGCTTGCGGGTTTCTGGATTCTCGACGGCTTCCTTCCACTCGCATGCATAAGTGTCGACCACGTGCTGCATATCGGCTTCCAGCTCGGCGGCTATGCCCAGCTTGTCGTTGACGACGACCTGCTTCAAATAATCCAGGCCGCCTTCCAGATTCTCGCGCCAGGTGCTGGTGCGCTGCAGGCGGTCGCCGGTGCGGGTGTAGAACATCAGGAAGCGGTCGATGTACTGGACCAGCGTGGCCTTGTCCAGGTCCGTCGCCAGCAGTTCGGCGTGGCGCGGCTTCATGCCGCCGTTGCCGCACACGTACAGGTTCCAGCCTTTTTCGGTGGCGATCACGCCGACGTCCTTGCCCTGCGCCTCTGCGCACTCGCGGGTGCAGCCGGAGACGCCGAACTTGATCTTGTGCGGCGTGCGCAGGCCCTTGTAGCGGTTTTCCAGTTCGATCGCCAGGCCGATGGAATCGTCGACGCCATAACGGCACCAGGTCGAGCCGACACACGACTTCACCGTGCGCAGCGACTTGCCGTAGGCGTGGCCGGATTCGAAACCGGCGGCGATCAGCTCTTCCCAGATCAGCGGCAGCTGCTCGACGCGGGCGCCGAACATGTCGACACGGGCGCCGCCGGTGATCTTGGTGTACAGGCCGTACTTCTTGGCGACCGTGCCAACCGCGATCAGGCCGTCGGCGGTGACTTCGCCGCCCGGCATGCGCGGCACCACCGAGTAGGTGCCGTCCTTCTGGATATTGCCGAGGAAGTAGTCGTTGGTGTCTTGCAGGCTGGCGTGTTCCTTCTTCAGCACGAAGTCGTTCCAGACCGACGCCAGGATGCTGGCCGCCAGCGGTTTGCAGACGTCGCAACCGAGGCCCTTGCCGTGCTTGGACAGCAGGTCGCCGAAGCTCTTGATCTGGCCGACTTTGATCAGGTGGAACAGCTCCTGGCGCGAGTAGGCGAAGTGCTCGCACACGTGGTTGTTGACGGCCATGCCGAGCTTCTTCATCTCGGCCTTCATCACCTGCGTCACCAGCGGCACGCAACCGCCGCAGGAGGTGCCGGCGTTGGTGCAGCTCTTCAATTCGCCGATGGTGGTGGCGCCGCCGGCCACCGCTGCGCACAGCGTGCCTTTCGATACGTCGTTGCAGGAGCAGATCTGCGCGCCTTCCGGCAGCGCGTCCACACCCAGGCCAGGCTTGGCCGCGCCGTCCGATTGCGGCAGGATCAGGAACTCCGGCGATTCCGGCAGTTCGATTTTGTTCAACATCATTTGCAGCAGCGTGCCGTATTCGCTGGCGTCGCCCACCATCACGCCGCCCAGCAGGTACTTGCCGCAGTCGGAGACCACGATCTTCTTGTAGATCTGTTTGCGCTCGTCGGTGAACTGGTAGGAGCGGCTGCCTTCGACCTTGCCGTGCGGGTCGCCGATACTGGCCACGTCCACGCCCATCAGTTTCAGCTTGGTGCTCATGTCGGCGCCGGCGAATTCCGCCGCTTCACCCAGCATGTGCTTGGCCGCGACACGCGCCATCTCGTAGCCCGGCGCCACCAGGCCGAAGATCAAGCCGCCCCACAGCGCGCATTCGCCGATGGCGTAGACGTCCGGGTCGGAGGTGACGCAGTTGTTGTTGATCTCGATGCCGCCGCGTGGGCCGATGGTCAGGCCGCTCTCGCGCGCCAGCATGTCGCGCGGGCGGATGCCGGCGGAGAAAACGATCATGTCCGCATCCAGGTGGCCGCCGTCGGCGAACTCCATGCGGTGCGTGCCATCGACGCCGTCGACGATGGCGGTGGTGTTCTTACCCGTGTGGACGGTCACGCCCAGTTCTTCGATTTTCCGGCGCAGCACGCGGGCACCGCCGTCGTCCACCTGCACCGCCATCAGACGCGGCGAGAATTCGACCACGTGGGTTTCCAGCTTCATGTCGCGCAGCGCCTTGGCGCATTCGAGGCCCAGCAGGCCGCCGCCGATGACAACACCGGTCTTGGAGCGCTTGCCGCATTCGAGCATCGCTTCCAGGTCTTCGATGGTGCGGTAGACGAAGCAGTCCTTACGCTCCTTGCCCGGCAGCGGCGGCACGAACGGGAAGGAACCGGTGGCGATCACCAGCTTGTCGTAGCCGAGCACATTGCCGTCGGCGGTGGTGACGGTCTTGCCGGCGGTGTCGATCGCGGTGGCGCGGGTGTTCAGGCGCAGCACCATGTCGTCGCGGTCGAAGAAGCCCGGCTTCACCAGCGACAGGTCTTCCGCCGATTTACCGGAGAAGAACTCGGACAGGTGCACGCGGTCGTACGCGGGACGCGGCTCTTCGCACAGCACCGTCACTTGCAGATGGGAGGCGCCGCTATTGGCCAGGCTCTCCAGGAATTTGTGGCCAACCATGCCATGGCCGATAACGATAATCTTCATGATGTCCTCTTAGGCTGCCAGCTTGGCTGCGGTTGCGGTTTCTTCGACGGCGCTGCTGCTGAAGCGGGCCGCCAGTGCGCACAGCGCGGATGCGGCGACGACGATGCCGAGTATGCTCAAGGTTTGCTGCACATTGCCCAGGCCCTTCATCAGGAAGCCCGCAGCCACGGCGCCGACGTTACCGCCCGCGCCGATGATGCCGGCCACGCCGCCCAGGGCGCGCTTGTCGACGAAAGGCACGATGGCGTAAGTCGCGCCGCAGGCCATGTGGGTGAACAGGCCGAATACCAGCATGGCGCCGATGGCCAGTGCGGCGGTGCCGGCGTTGGCGAACATCAGCAGGCCGGCGCCTTCGCCCAGCATCAGCACGAACAGCAGCGTGACGCGGTTATTCAGGTTGCCGGCGGCGGCGAATTTGTCCGACACCCAGCCGCCCAGGGCACGGGCGAACAATGCCAGCAGGCCGAAGCTGCCTGCCGCCATGCCGGCTTGGGCCAGCGTCAGTTTGAAGTGATCGACGTAGTAGACCGCGGCGATGTTGTGGATGAAGATCTCGATGCCGAAGCAGGCGCCGTAGGTGATGAACAGCATCCATACGCGGTAGTTGGCGGAGGCCAGTTTGAAGCTCTCCCAGCCGCCTTTCTTTGCGCCGCCGTCGATGGCGATGCCTGCTGCGCGCAGTTCGCTGAAGTTCCCTTGCGGGCAGTCCTGCGTGAAGCGGTAGTAGACGCCGGCCATGACGATCATCAGCACGCCCGGCACCAGCAGCGCAGCGCGCCAGCCGTAGGTTTCGCTCACGCCCAGCATGACCATGGCGGTCATCAGCAGCGGCATCACGGCTTGCGCCACACCGCCGCCGGCATTGCCCCAGCCAGCGGCTGCGGCGTTGGCGGTGCCCACCACCTTAGGCCCGAACATCACCGAGGTGTGGTACTGCGTGATGACGAAGCTGGCGCCGGCCGCGCCGATACCAAGGCGGAACAGCAGGAAGCTCTCGTAGCTCTGCGCGAAGGCGACGCCGATCACCGGGATGGAACCCAGCAGCAGCAAGCCCGTATAGGTTTTGCGCGGACCGAAATGGTCGCACAGAGGGCCGACCACCAGCCGCACGAGGATGGTGATGGCCACGGCGGCGATGTTGATATTGGCGATCTGCGCGACGCTCAGGCCAAATTCACCTTTAATCACCGGCATCAGCGGTGCGCAGGCAAACCAGGCGAAGAAGCAGACGAAGAACGCCATCCAGGTCAAGTGGAACGCCCGCATCTGAGGCGTTGAAATCGAAAAGAGCTTGATGCTGGTAGCTTTGGTGGCCATTTTTTATCCCGTTCAGAAAACAAAAAGGCGCCCGCGCAACCAAGGTCACCTAAGACCAGGTTGGGCGGACGCCGTTGTCCTGCCGCCCCGTCTTTGGGTCGGCGGTTGTATTCGGGGGGATCGCCGTTGATCCCTTATCCTCTGTATTGCAAGAGCCGTGCCAGACCGTGAAAGGCCTGATTACAGGGGGAGAAGGCCGCAGCGGGCCTGGTTTGCACTGGCGCCGTGCTATGTTGCGGTGCACGATGCACGCTATCGGTGCGCACCGGCGGTGCGTATTAAAGAAGGGAGGGTCAGACTTGACCCTCTTGTTTGTTAGGCAATGGCGCGAACCGGTTCGATGATGGCCTGCCAGTCATCCGCGCAGCGCACCACGTCGCCGACGACGATGATGCTTGGGCTGCCAAGGCCGCTGTCGCGCAGTGCTTGTGGCAGTTGGCTCAATGTTGTCAGTAATTGACGCTGGTTGTCGCGCGTGGCCGATTGCACCACCGCCACCGGCGTATCGGCAGCAGCGCCGCCGGCCAGCAGGCCGGCCTGGATCGCATCCACGCGCGCCACGCCCATGTAGATCACCAGCGTCAGGCCGCTCTGCGCCAGCGCTTTCCATTCCGGCTCCGACTCCGCATCCTTGCCATGGCCGGTGACGAAGGTCACGCCCTGGCTCCACGAGCGGTGCGTCAGCGGGATGCCGATGCTGGTCGGCGCGGCCAGGCCGCTGCTGATGCCTGGAACCACGTCTACCTCGATGCCGTGCGCGCGCAAGGATGCGCGTTCCTCGCCGCCACGGCCGAACATATAAGGATCGCCGCCTTTGAGCCGCACCACACGATGCCCCGCACGCGCTTCGGCGATCATCAGCCGCTCGATGAATTCCTGCGGCGTGGACGCGCAGCCGCCACGCTTGCCGACCTGGATCACGCGCGCCGTCGAGGGCGCGAAGCTGAGTATTTCGGGGTTGACCAGGTCATCGATCAACACCACGTCGGCGCGCTCGATGGCGCGGACGCCCTTTAACGTCAACAGTTCCGGATCGCCGGGGCCGGCTCCTACCAGGGTTACGCTGCTCATCATCTTCTCCTTAACCTGCGGCGGCCAGCGCTGCGCTGACCATTTCATCAATCTCGCCGGTGATGTTGGACAGTACGCCCGCCACCACCGAGAATTCCTTGCCGGCGTGCCCCGCCCGCGCCGCGACGATGCGCGCATTGAAGGCCACCATGCGCGCCTGGCGGTTGATCGTATCGATATCGGTGATCACACCGCGCAGCTGCTTGCGCACCAGGCGCGCGTTCAGCTTGGCCTGCTCTTCGTAGATACTGGTGATCGTGTTGAGGATCGCCAGCGTCGGCGTGGTGATGCCCACCAGCTCCGCCAGCAGCTCCGCGCTCTGCGAGGAGCCCTGTGCGATGGCCTTCAAGGTGCGTTCGCCCAGATCGGCAAAGTGCGTGATCTGGCGGTCGCCATCGAGCTTGCCGAAATAGGCCTCGTGCAGCTCGGGACAGAACACGCCCGGCAAACCATCCTTCTCCGCCAGCAGGGACTTGTGGGCGCCGCGAAACAGCGCCAGTGCTTCCTGCGCGGTGGCCGCGCCATCCGCGTGTCCCTGCGACGCCAACAGCGCATACAGCACGATGCGCTGCGACGTGAAGCGGCGGCGGCCCGACAGATTGATCAAGGCGCCGAACACTTCGCCGGTCAACGCCTTCTTGGCGGCGCCTTCCGGCGCCATGGGGGGCGTGGTCATATCCATCAAGCGGCTTCCTTGGCTGGATGCGCTTGTTTGCGATACAAGAACTCCAGCACCGCCGTGCGGTACTCGGTGTAGCGTGCATCCTGCGCCAGCGCCACGCGGTCGCGCGGACGATCCAGCTGCACGTCGACGATCTCGCCGATGGTGGCGGCCGGGCCATTGGTCATCATGACGATGCGGTCGGACAGCAGCACCGCCTCGTCCACATCGTGCGTGACCATCACCACCGTCGACTTGGTGGCGGCGACGATCTTCAGCAGCTCGTCCTGCAAGTGCGCGCGGGTCAGCGCATCGAGCGCGCCGAAGGGTTCGTCCATCAGCAGCACTTTCGGCTCCATCGCCAGCGCGCGGGCGATGCCGACACGCTGTTTCATGCCGCCCGATATTTCATGCGGACGCTTGGACTCCGCCGCCGTCAGGCCGACCAGCGCCAACCCCTGCATGGTGCGCTCGCGCAGCTGGTTGCGCGTTTCGGTCTTGCCGAACACGCGCTCCACGCCGAGGTAGATGTTTTCGTAGCAGGTCAACCAAGGCAGCAACGAATGGTTCTGGAACACCACCGAGCGCTCCGGCGACGGCCCGGCGATCTCGCGGTTGGCGCACAACAGCACGCCGTCCGTGGGCTTGAGCAGGCCGGCGATCAGGTTCAGCAAGGTCGATTTACCACAACCCGAATGGCCGATCAGCGTGATGAATTCGCCCTTGCGCACCGTCAGGTCGATTTCGCGCAGCGCGTGGAACACGCCCTTCCGGGTATGGAACACCATCTCCACGCCTTCGATGTCGATGAATTTTGGCTCGTCCATGATCGTGTTCCTTTAGTTGGATACTTGTTCGTAGGTGAAGGCGCGGGCCAGCGCCATCAGTGCCTGCTCCAGCATCAAGCCGACCACGCCGATGGCGACGATGGCGATGATGATGTGCGGGACATTCAGGTTGTTCCACTCATCCCACACCCAGAAGCCGATGCCCACGCCGCCGGTCAGCATTTCCGCCGCGACGATCACCAGCCACGCGGTGCCGATCGACAGCCGCACGCCGGTCAGGATGTAGGGCAGCGCGGACGGCAGCAGGATCTTGGTCAGCACCTTCCACTCCGACAGGTTCAACACCTTGGCCACGTTCATGTAATCCTGCGGCACGCGCTGCACGCCGACGGCGGTGTTGATGATCATCGGCCAGATCGAGCAGATGAAGATCGACCAGATGGCGGCAGGGTTGGCGGACTTGAACACCAGCAGGCCGATAGGCAGCCAGGCCAGCGGCGACACCGGCTTGAGCAGGCTGATAATCGGACCGAACATGCTGCCGATGAACTGCACGCGGCCGATCAGGAAGCCCAACGGAATCCCCACCAGCGCCGCCAGGCCGAAGCCCACCGCCACCCGCTGCAAGGACGCCAGGATATTCCAGCCTATGCCCTGGTCGTTCGGGCTTTTGCTGTAGAACGGATCGGAGAACAGCTTGACCGCTTCCTGCAAGGTCGCCAGCGGCGTCGGGAAGCTGGCGTTCTTGATGGTGATGATCTGCCAGACCAGCACCAGCAGCGCGGCGCCCAGCAACGGCGCGACGATCTTCATCACGTTGGCCGATACCTGCTGCCGCGCGCGCGCCGATGAATTGGCGGCCAACGGACGACGTGGACGGCGGATTGGCGCAGCTGCTACCGGTTCGGCGCTATCGGGTTTGAGCATGGCGTTCATGGCATTCCCCTATCAGGCTTTGATCTTGAACGAGGCGGCGAACGCTTTCGGGTTCTTGCCGTCCCATACGGAACCATCCATCATCTTCGAGGTGCGCAGCGGGCTTTTCGGCACCGGCGTCTTGGTCATCGTTGCCGCGTCCTTGTACAAATCGATCTGGTTGACCGAGGTGGCCACGGCCAGGTAATCCGGATCGTCCTTCAACAGACCCCAGCGGCGGTGCTGCGTCATGAACCACATGCCGTCCGACAGATACGGGAAGTTGACCGCGCCGTCGTTGTAGAACTTCATGTAGTTCTGGTCGTCCCAGGTCTTGCCCAGGCCATTCTGGTAGCGGCCCATGATGCGCTGGTCGATCGCGTCCTTGCTGGTGTTGACGTAGGATTTGTCGGCGATGACCTCGGCCATCTTGTTCTTGTTGGCCAGCGAGGCGTCGATCCATTTGCCGGCGTCGAGGATGGCGGCCATCATCGCGCGGCAGGTGTTCGGGTTCTTCTTGGCGAATTCCAGCGTCGACCCGAGTACCTTTTCCGGGTGGTCCTTCCAGATGTCCTGGGTGGTGGTGGCGGTGATGCCGACGCCGTCCATGATGGCGCGGTGGCCCCACGGTTCGCCCACGCAGAAGCCGTCCATATTCCCGACCCGCATATTGGCCACCATCTGCGGCGGCGGCACGGTGATGACCTTGGCGTCCTTCATCGGGTTGATGCCGTTGGCGGCCAGCCAGTAGTAGAGCCACATCGCGTGGGTGCCGGTCGGGAAGGTCTGGGCGAAGGTGTATTCGCGCTTGTCGGTCTGCATCAGCTTGGCCAGCGACGCGCCGTCGACGGCGCCCTTGTCGGCCAGCTTCTTCGACAGCGTGATGGCCTGGCCGTTGTTGTTGAGGCCCATCAGCACCGCCATGTCTTTCTTCTGGCCGCCGATGCCCATCTGCACGCCGTAAAGCAGGCCATACAGCACATGGGCTGCGTCCAGATCGCCGTTGGCCAGCTTGTCGCGCACGCCGGCCCAGGAAGCCTCTTTGCTCAGCACGAATTTGACGCCGTATTTTTTATCGAAGCCCAGCACCGAGGCCATCACCACCGACGCGCAGTCGGTCAGCGGAATGAAGCCGATCTTGATTTCTTCCTTCTCCGGCTTGTCCGAACCCGCCGCCCACACCCCACCTGTTGCCAATCCCAACATGCTTCCCCCCGCTACCAGGCCTGCGCCATGAATGATTTGCCGACGCTTGGTGTTCACAGTTTCGGATGGCAGGTTGTTACCTGCTTGTGGTTCTTTGTATTCCATCGCAAATCCCTCATGTAGTCAGCAAGACAAAACGGCAAAAAAAAAGTCTACCCAACATGAACGGATTCATGAGTGTAGACGTCGTTGTCTGGTGGACCTCACCGCCGTTGGCGAGGTACAGCAAGCGCATCGTTGCGCTTGCCTACAGGCTATGCAATGTCTGTGCCAGCAAGTTTTAGAGGGAGAAAGGGGGAATCGGGCGGATGGCAGCGCCATGCCATGGCGCAGAAAACGCACTGCTATTGCGCAGTGCATCATTTTGGACGGGATTTAGCCGAGCAGGTCTTCTACGTCCAGGATACGCTGGGCGACTTCGGACAGCTTGAGGTTTTTGCTCATCGCCATGCTGCGCAGCTTTTGAAACGCCTGCTCTTCGGTGAAACGTTGGCGTTCCATTAACAGGCCCTTGGCGCGTTCGATGATCTTGCGTTCGGCCAGTTTGCTCTTGGTATCGGACAGCTCGTCCAGCAGCTTCTGCTCGCGCTTGAAGCGCGCCAGCGCCACTTGCAGCACCGGCTTGATGCGGTCGCTCTGCAGGCCGGCCACGATGTAGGCCGATACGCCGGCCGCCATGGCGGCTTCCATGCTCTCGGTGTCGTCGCTCTCGGTGAACATGACGATGGGGCGCCGCTCGTCGCGGGTGGCGATGACGATATGTTCCAGCACATCGCGCGCATCGGATTCGGCGTCGACGATGATCATGTCGGGTTGCAGCTGGGCAATGCGCTCGGGCAGGTACATGTCCGGCGGCAGCGAGGCGATGATGTCGTAGCCCGCTTCGAGCAGGCCGATGCGCAGCGCACGCGCCCGTTCGGCCTGCGCGAGCAGGGATGCGTCATCCTCGTCGCCGGCATGGATGATGGTGTTGACGACCACAATGCGTAAATGTTTCATGGTCATGCTGGAGATTGGAGTTGGTTCATGACGCTTAAGCAAGCAAGAATCAATCCATTCTACGGCACACGGCAGGTGTCGTGCCAGCGGAAGCGGCCCGCCGCTAGCGTTTAGCAACGGGCCGCGCTGGGAATCAGCCGACTTCGGCGTCGTACTCGCTCAGACGCTTGGCCACGCGCGGCGCCAGTTCGTGGGCGGCGGTGACGGTCATCTCCAGGTCGTGCAGTTTGCCGTCCTTCAGGCCGTAGACCCAGCCGTGCACCGTGACGTTCTGGCCGCGGTCCCATGCGTCCTGCACGATGGTGGTCTGGCAGACGTTGGACACCTGCTCGACCACGTTCAGCTCGCACATGCGTTCCGCGCGCAGCTTGCTGGTCAGCACGTCGCCGAGGTAGCGCTCATGCTTCTGGTGCACGTCCTGCACGTGGCGCAGCCAGTTGTCGGCCAGGCCGACGCGGGTGCCGGTCATTGCCGCGTGCACGCCCTTGCAGCCGTAGTGGCCGACGATGATCACGTGCTTGACCTTCAACACATCGATCGCGAACTGCAGCACCGACAGCGCGTTCAAGTCCGAGTGCACCACCACGTTGGCGATGTTGCGGTGGACGAAGACGTCGCCCGGCGCCAGGCCCAGCAGCTCATTCGCCGGCACGCGGCTGTCCGAGCAGCCTATCCACAGGTATTCCGGCGAAGCTTGCTGCGCCAGGCGGTTGAAGAAGTCGGGGTCGCGCTCGACTTCCGATTCGGCCCAGCGGCGGTTGTTGTCCAGCAGGTCGCGCAACGGGGAATTGCTGTTGTCCAGATCACTCATGATGCTCCTCTCGTACATAAGAAGACCGCCGGTCCAACCCGAAAAGGGTGGCGCGGCGGTCCGATATTACCAAGACTGCATGACATCGCAGTTACTCGAAACCTTTACTCAAAAAAGTCCTTCACCTTGTCGCGCCAGGTCTTGCTTTGCGGGCTGTGCTTGGAGCCGCCTTCGGTGGTCAACTTCTCGAAGTCGCGCAGCATGTCCTTCTGCTTCTCGGTCAGCTTGACCGGGGTCTCGACCGCCACGTGGCAGAACAAGTCGCCCGCGAAGCCGGAACGCACGCCCTTGATGCCCTTGCCCTTGAGGCGGAAGGTCTTGCCCGACTGGGTGCCTTCAGGGATCGTGAACGACACTTTACCAGACAATGTCGGAACCTCGATGTCGCCGCCCAAAGCCGCCTTGGCGAACGAGATCGGCATTTCGCAATGCAGGTCGTCGCCTTCGCGCTGGAACACCGAGTGCGGCTTGATGTGGATTTCCACATACAAATCGCCCGACGGTCCGCCGTTGGTGCCCGGTTCGCCGTTGCCGGACGAGCGGATACGCATGCCGTTGTCGATGCCGACCGGGATCTTCACTTCCAGCGTCTTGTTGCGCTTGATGCGGCCCTGGCCCGCGCAGGCAGCGCATGGCTCGGGGATGATCTTGCCGGTGCCGTGGCATTTCGGGCAGGTCTGCTGGATGCTGAAGAAGCCCTGCTGCATGCGCACCTGGCCGTGGCCGGCGCAGGTCGAGCACGTGACCGGCGAGGTGCCAGGCTTGGCGCCCGAACCGTGGCAGGTGTCGCACTTGTCCCAGGATGGTACACGAATTGTGGTGTCGAAACCGTGTGCGGCCTGCTCCAGCGTAATTTCGAGGTTATAGCGCAAATCAGCGCCGCGATATACTTGCGGGCCCTGGCTGCGGCCACGGCCGCCACCGCCGAAGATGTCGCCGAAGATGTCGCCGAAGGCATCGCCGAAACCGCCGGCGCCGCCGCCGAAGCCACCGCCGCCACCCATGTTCGGATCGACGCCGGCGTGACCGTAACGGTCATACGCTTCACGCTTCTCCGGATTGGTCAGCATCTCGTAGGCTTCTTTGACTTCCTTGAATTTTTCTTCCGACTCTTTGCTATCCGGATTGCGGTCCGGATGGTATTTCATCGCCAGTTTGCGATACGACTTCTTGATCTCGTCTTCCGACGCGTTTTTGGCGACACCAAGTGTCTCGTAGAAATCTCGCTTTGCCATATTGTCGGCACCTTGCTGTATTGAATACTGATGTACTGTTTATGCTAAAAAGCCGAGCCGGTGCCGCGGGGGCGACGACTCGGCTCGGCTTGTCGTTCCCGCGGAAGCGGGAACCCATGCTGAGCGACTGCGGATGCTCAGTATGGATTCCCGCCTGCGCGGGAATGACGCCGGCGATTACTTGCTGTCTTTGACTTCTTTGAAGTCGGCGTCAACCACGTCGTCCTGCGGCTTGGCCTGCTCGGCGCCTGGCTGGGCGCCGCCTTCAGCACCGCCGCCGGCGGCAGCTTGCTGCGCCTGCATGTCAGCGTACATCTTCTCGCCCAGCTTCTGCGAGGCGGTCGACAGCGATGCCACTTTGGCGTCGATCTCGGCCTTGTCGCCGGCCTTGATCGAACCTTCCAGGTCGGTGATCGCAGCTTCGATTTTTTCCTTCTCGCCGGCTTCCAGCTTGTCGCCGTATTCGGTCAGCGATTTGCGGGTCGAGTGCACCAGCGCGTCGGCCTGGTTGCGCGATTCGGCCAGCTCTTTCACTTTCTTGTCTTCTTCGGCGTTGACTTCAGCATCCTTCACCATCTTCTGGATCTCAGCTTCGGTCAGGCCGGAGTTGGCCTTGATCGTGATCTTGTTTTCTTTGCCGGTGGCCTTGTCTTTCGCGCCGACGTGCAGAATGCCGTTGGCGTCGATGTCGAAGGTCACTTCGATCTGTGGCGTGCCGCGCGATGCTGGCGGGATGCCTTCCAGATTGAATTCGCCCAGGCCCTTGTTGCCGGCCGCGATTTCACGCTCACCCTGGTAGACCTTGATGGTCACCGCAGGCTGGTTGTCGTCGGCGGTCGAGAACACTTGCGAGAACTTGGTAGGAATCGTGGTGTTCTTGTGGATCATCTTGGTCATCACGCCGCCCAGGGTTTCGATACCCAGCGACAGAGGCGTCACGTCCAGCAGCAGCAAGTCCTTGCGCTCGCCCGACAGCACCGAGCCCTGGATCGCGGCGCCAACGGCGACGGCTTCATCCGGGTTCACATCCTTGCGTGGGTCTTTGCCGAAGAACTCTTTAACTTTTTCCTGCACCTTAGGCATGCGGGTCATACCGCCGACCAGGATGATGTCGTCGATGTCGCTAACCTTGACGCCGGCGTCTTTGATCGCGATGCGGCATGGTTCCATGGTCGCGTTGATCAGTTCCTCGACCAGCGATTCCAGCTTGGCGCGGGTCATCTTCAGGGTCAGGTGGACCGGCGCGCCGTTCGCCATGGCGATGTACGGCTCGTTGATTTCGGTCTGCTGCGACGACGACAGTTCGATCTTTGCGCGCTCGGCCGAAGCCTTGATGCGTTGCAGGGCGATCGGATCTTTTTTCAGGTCCAGGCCGTTGATCTTCTTGAACTCTTCGATGATGTAATCGATGATGCGCTGGTCGAAGTCTTCGCCGCCCAGGAAGGTGTCGCCGTTGGTCGACAGCACTTCGAATTGTTTTTCGCCATCGACGTCGGCGATCTCGATGATCGACACGTCGAAGGTACCGCCGCCCAAGTCATACACGGCGATCTTGCGGTCGCCCTTTTCGGTCTTGTCCAGGCCGAAAGCCAGTGCGGCCGCGGTTGGTTCGTTGATGATGCGCTTGACGTCCAGGCCCGCGATACGGCCGGCATCCTTGGTTGCCTGGCGCTGCGAGTCGTTGAAGTACGCAGGCACGGTGATGACGGCTTCGGTGACTTCTTCACCGAGGTAGTCTTCTGCCGTTTTCTTCATCTTGCGCAGCACTTCAGCCGAGATTTGCGGCGGAGCCAGTTTCTTGTCGCGCACGCCGATCCATGCGTCGCCGTTGTCGGCTTTCATGATCGAGTAAGGCATCAGGCCGATGTCCTTCTGCACTTCTTTTTCGTCGAACTTGCGGCCGATCAGACGTTTGACGGCGAACAGCGTGTTCTTTGGATTGGTCACGGCCTGGCGTTTCGCCGGCGCGCCGACCAGGATTTCACCATCTTCTTGGTAAGCAATGATCGATGGCGTCGTGCGCGCGCCTTCGGCGTTTTCGATTACCTTTGGCTGACCGTTTTCCATGATGGAAACGCAGGAATTCGTGGTTCCCAGATCGATACCGATAATTCTACCCATGATTTTTCTTCCTTATTTGCTAAAGTTCAGATGGTACTAATATGTGGAAAAGCTGTATGTTTTCAAGTGCTTAGTTCGGTGCGGAAGCAAAAATAATTTACTTCGCTTGCGCCGCAGTCACGATGGCGGGACGCAGCAGGCGGTCCGCGATCATATAGCCTTTTTGCAGTACGGAAACTACCGTATTGGCTTCCTGGTCGGCAGGCACCACGGCGACAGCCTGGTGCTTGTTCGGGTCCAGCTTGTCGCCCTGGGCTGGCAGAATCTCCAGCAGGCGGTTTTTCTCGAAGGCCGACGACAGCTGCTTGAGCGTCATTTCCACGCCTTCCTTCAGCGATTCGATCGACGGCGTTTCAACTTTCAGGGCCATTTCCAGGCTGTCCTTGACCGGCACCATGGCCTCGGCAAAGCTTTCAACGGCGAACTTGTGGGCCTTGGCCACGTCTTCCTGGGCGCGGCGACGGATGTTTTCACCGTCGGCCTTGGCGCGCATGAAGGCGTCGTGCATCTCGGCCAGCTTCGCTTCGGTGGCCGACAGCTGCTCCTCCAGCGTAGGCTGGTCGGGAGTCGATGGCGGGGCCGACGCAGCGGCTGCTGCCGCCTCTGGATTAGGTACGGCTTGGTTTTCCTGATCTTGCATCTATAGACTCCTACTATCGTATTTGTTTGACATTACTTTTCTTACTGCACTGGCTGCAAATGGGGCGATAACCTATCTTTTCAAGGGTTATTCTGCCCGTTATTTCATCACCGCCAGCGCGCATTGCCCCACAAGCGGCCTCATGTAACACGCGTTACAAAACTTCGTCTGTGCAGGCTCTACTTTTTTGCACCGCAGCGTCTAAGATGTACTAAAGACAACCATCGCGGCAGTTTTTCCGGGAGCGCCCTACCATGAAGTTGCCACTGATCGCAGCATCCATCCTGGTGTACATCGTCTTGGCGACGGCATGGATCTGCTATGCCGACTTCCCCTTCAGCCGGCTATTTTAACAGGCTGGCACTCGTCACCCGCAAGTGCTGATTACGCTGCCCGGGCGGAGTTGTGGCGAGATTGTCTCTTTTCAGTCGGCGGCGCCCAGTTTGAGGGCGGCGGCCCGGCCGATCTCCGCATCTTTCTTCACTTCATCATGCTGGGCCGCAACCATCTGCGTCGGCCAGCCGATCATATGCTGCTCGGCAATTTCCGCCATGGCGGCGATCCAGGCCGGCGATTCGTTCAGGCAGGGGATGTAGTGGAATTCCCGGCCGCCGGCCTGCTCGAAATCGTGCCGCACTTCCATCGCGATTTCTTCCAGCGTTTCCAGGCAATCGCTGGTGAAGCCGGGGCACAGCACGTCCACCCGCTTGACGCCGTCGCGCGCCAGTTGGGCGATGGTGGGCGCCGTGTACGGTTGCAGCCACTCGGCCTTGCCGAAGCGCGACTGGAAGGTGACGATATATTGATCCGGCGTCAGCTTCAGCGCGGCGGCCAGCAGGCGCGCGGTCTTCAGGCACTCGCAGTGGTAGGGGTCGCCCAGCATCAGCGTGCGCTTGGGCACGCCGTGGAAGCTCAGCACCAGCTTGTCAGGGCGGCCGTGGGCGTCCCAGTGCGCCTGCACCGACTGGCGCAGCGCGCGGATGTAGCCGTCGTGGTCGTGGTAGTTGCGCACGAAGCGCAGCTCGGGAATGTTGCGCACCGCGCCGTAGTGGTCGAACACGGCGTCGTAGATCGAGCCGGTGGTGGTGCCGGAATACTGCGGATAGGCGGGCAGCACGGCGATGCGTTCGACGCCGTCGGCCTTCAGCTTGGCCAGCACTTCGGGCAGCGACGGCGAGCCGTAGCGCATGGCCATGGCCACGGTCAGGTTCTGGTGGCCGCGTTCGCCGAGCGCGCCGCGCAGCAGCATGGCCTGGGCGGCGGTGTGCACCTTCAGCGGCGAGCCTTCGCGGGTCCAGATCGACGCGTACTTTTTAGCCGACTGGCCGGAACGGAACGGCAGGATGATCAGGTTAAGGATGAACCACCACACGGCGCGCGGAATCTCGACCACGCGCGGATCGGACAGGAACTCCTTCAGGTAGCGGCGCACCGCCGAGCGGGTAGGTGCGTCGGGCGTGCCCAGGTTGACCAGCACGATGGCGCTACGGCCAACCGTGCCGTGCTTGTAGGGAGGTTCTTTTAAGAAGGTCATGTAGGCCAATGGCAGCGTGTATAGGACAGCCTGCCATTATAGATAAGAAAATCCGGGGTCAGGTCCCCCATTTGAGCATGAGCTCGCCTTTGCATGGCGAGCTCATGCTCAAATGGGGGACCTGACCCCGGATTTAGGAGGCGAGGAGTTCGCGGGCGTGCTTGCGGGTGGTGGCGGTGATTTCCAGGCCGCCCAGCATGCGCGCCACTTCTTCCACGCGTGCCTTGGAATCCAGCACGTCGATGCGGGAGGCGGTCTTGCCGTTTTCCAGCGTGCCCTTGGCCACCTGGAAGTGCTGGCCGGCCTGGCTGGCCACCTGCGGCAAGTGCGTCACGCACAGCACCTGGCGCTCCTGGCCCAGGCGGCGCAGCAGGCGCCCTACGACTTCGGCCACGCCGCCGCCGATGCCGCTGTCGACTTCATCGAAGATCAGCGTCGGCGTGGTGGTGGCGTTCGAGGTGATCACCGAGATCGCCAGCGAGATGCGCGCCAGTTCGCCGCCCGATGCCACCTTCGCCAAGGAGCGCGGCGCCACGCCGGCATGGCCGGCCACCAGGAACTCGATCTGCTCCAGGCCATGCGCGCCAGGCTCGCCGGCGTTGAGCGCGACTTCGAATCGGCCGCCCGTCATGTTCAGTTCCTGCATCGCCTGTGTGACCGCGTCGCTCAACTGGCGGGCCGCCTTGGCGCGCGTGCCGGACAGGCGCTGCGCCTGCTCCATGTACACGGCCTTGAGTTTTTCTTCCTGCTTGCGCAAGCCTTCGATGTCGCTGGCGTCGGCGATCTGCGACAGGCGCTCGGCCAGCTTCGCGTGCTCCTCCGGCAGCTGCTCTTCGGTGATGCGAAACTTGCGCGCCGCCGAGTGGATCGCATCCATCCGCGCCTCCACCTTGCGCAGCCGCTCGGGATCGAGGTCGACCCGGTCCAGGTAATCGTTGAGCGCATACACGGCTTCCTGCAACTGGATGCGCGCCGGTTCGATCAGGTCGACGATGGCCTGCAAGCCGGTGTCGATGCCGGCCAGCTTCCCCAGCTTCTGGTTCAGCGACGACAGCTGCGACAGGATGGGCTGCTCCTCCGCTTCCGAGATCACCGTCAGCGCTTCCTGCGCGCCCTCCAGCAGGCTGGCGGCGTGCGACAGGCGGCTCTGTTCATTGCTCACCTCCGCCCACTCACCCGGTTTGACAGCCAGCTTTTCCAGCTCGTTGACCTGCCACTCCAGCCGCTCGCGCTCATACAGCACGTTGGCGGCGTTGGTCTCGAACTCCTCCAGCTGCTTGCCCAGCGCGCGCCAGGCGCGGTAGGCCAGCGTCACCGCCTTCACATCGTTGCCGGCGCCGGCCTGGCTGTCGAGCAGCACGCGCTGCGCCTCGGTCTTCATCAGCGACTGGTGCGCGTGCTGGCCGTGGATGTCGACCAGCATGTCGCCGATCTCGCGCAGCTGCGCCGCCGTCGCCGCGATGCCGTTGATGTAGGCCTTGCTGCGGCCGGCGTTGTCGATCACGCGGCGCAGCAGCGCGCCCCCCTCCTCCACCGCGAACTCGTTGGCGGCCAGCCAGTCGCGCGCCTGCTCGCTGAGCGCGAAGTCCGCCGTGATGTCGGCCTTGGCCGCGCCCTCGCGCACCACGCTGGCGTCGCCGCGGCCACCCAGCGCCAGCGTCAGCGCATCGATCAGGATCGATTTGCCGGCGCCGGTCTCGCCGGTGAAGACGGTGAAGCCTGCGGAGAATTCCAGTTCGATGGTGTCGACGATGACGAAATCGCGGATGGACAGAGTACGGAGCATGGAGGCCTGGTGAGGTTAATTGAGTTTGCCTTCAGCGGAAGGATGTTCATTCCAGTGCAGCTTTTCGCGCAGCGTGTTGTAGTAGCTCCAGCCTTCCGGATGCAGGAAGGTGATCGAGTGCGGCGAACGCTGGATGATGATCTGGTCCTGCGCGGTCAGGCTGGCGAAGGTCTGCATGTCGAAATTGACCGAGATGTCGCGCCCGCGCACGATCTCGATCACGATCGCGCTCGATTCGGGCAGCACGATCGGACGGTTCGACAGCGCGTGCGGCGCGATCGGCACCAGCACGATGCCGCCCAGGCTGGGATGCAGCAGCGGCCCGCCGGCCGACAGCGCGTACGCGGTGGAACCGGTCGGGGTCGAGATGATCAAGCCGTCGGAGCGCTGGTTGTACATGAAGTGGCCGTCGACGTCGACCCGCAGCTCGGCCATGCCGGCGCCGGCGCCGCGCGACACCACGACATCGTTGACGGCCAGGCCGACGTGGATGGTTTCGCCGTTGCGCACCACGCGCCCTTCGAGCAGCGTGCGGCGCTCGGCCTTGTAGCGGCCGGCCAGGATCTTGGGCAGCACGTCGAGCATGGCGTCGAGCGGGATGTCGGTCATGAAGCCCAGGCGGCCCTGGTTGATGCCGATCAGCGGCACGTCGAACGGCGCCAGCTGGCGCGCGATGCCCAGCATGGTGCCGTCGCCGCCCATGATGATGGCGGCGTCGCAGTGGGCGCCGATTTCGGTGGCGCTCATGACCCGCACGCCCGCCATCTCGAAGCCGAGATGGGCGGCGGTCTGCTCTTCAAACACCGCCGTGTAGCCGTCCTTTTGCAGGAAATCGACCACGCTGCGCACCGATTCGGCGATGCCGTCGGTGTTCTGGCGCACGACCAGTGCGATGGTTTGATAAACGGCGGGCGTGGCGGTCATAAAAATCTCGGCAAAAGGGTGAGGTCGGCGACACGCAGCAGAGTAACCCATAACGCAGGCTTCTGCTATTACCCGCCCGCCTCACAACTGTACATTTAAACAGTATTTTGCGCAGTATAGTGTGCCGGCGGCCAGACTGCAAGGACCTCAGTGGCCGCCGACGCTCATGATCCCGCCCAGCATCGACAGCAGGATCGCCAGGCCGACCGCCATCGAATAGAAGGTCATCAGCGTACCCCAGCGGAAGAACACGCCCCAGCGGCTGCCGCCGTACACGCGCCGCATGGCCCACGGCAGGTAGCCCAGCAGCCAGCACCACAGCACGAAACTGACGAGGCCGAACGGCACCAGCAGGATCACGCTGTAGATGAAGAAGGCGAAGGCGTTGGTGTGCAGCGCGAACAGCAGGTGCTCGCCGAAGCGCTTGCCCGAGCCGAGGTACAGCACCTTAAGGAACAGCGCGAACACCGGCATCAGGCAGAAGATCGCATACGGCGCGTAGTGGTAGAAGCCTTCCGTGAAGACCTTGCCCTTTTCGCTGCCCGGCAGGTCTTCGAACGCCTGCCATTTGTGCCTGAGCTTCGGCCAGCGGTTCAGGAAATCGCCGTTCTTGTCCAGCACGGTGAAGTTGAGATCATTCATGTCCTCGTCCTTCTTCCGATCCGCCTCCTTGCCGCGCTTGGCTTCGCGCACGGCGGCGCTGGACGCCTCCAGCTTGAATTCTTTTTGCATGTCGTTGATCGCCGCTTCAGCGGCGGCCTTGCCGCGCTGCTCCTCCGGCGTCAGCGCCTTGAGCTTCTCGGCCGCCTTGGCCTGCACATCGGCGACCTTGCCCACCGCGTCCGCCGTACCGGACGCCACCACCGTCTCCGGCTTGTCGTTGTCGCCCACGCCCGGATCGAAGCCGCCGGAGAATTTCATGATCGCGAAGAACAGCAAGCTTAGCGTCAGGTACAGGCGCAGCGGCTGCACGAAGCGTACCCGGCGGCCGCGGATATATTCCAGCGTCAGCGCGCCGGGGCGGAACAGCAGGCGCATCACCGTGCCCCACAACCTGCCCTCCAGCGCCACGTAATGGCCGACGAACTCGTGCAGGAACTCGCGCGTGCTGGCGTGGTGCAGGATGGCTTCCTGGCCGCAGTTCGAGCAAAAGTGGCCGCTGACCACCGCCTCGCAGTTGGGGCAGTTGGCCGACGGCGCGTGGGCGTCGTGTTCCGAAGTCACAGCAGTGCTCATGCAAACATCCTGATCGTAAAAGCGTGGAAAAAAGTGAACAAATGATAAACGACTTCAGGGGATAGTTGTCAGGATTCAATGCTGCGACGGCGGAAAAAACAACTGGTTAAGATGGGACACAACCACAGCATCTGGAGAACGTCATGAAAGACGCGCACGTCAACACGGACGCCAAGGTCGAGAACGACGGCGTCAAACGCCTGCCGCACGAGCGCGACGAAGCGCCGGACGCCCAGGATGCCAAGCCGCGCAACGTCATGAAGCAGGCCGCCAGCGACATCGAACGGGGTCTGGTCGATACCGACCTGCACAACCAGCCCGGCGTGGAAAAAACCCGTGCCCCCGGGCCCGTCCCCGCCACCGCCCAGCCGCAACCCGGCAACAAGCGCGACTGACCGGCGCCACCATGAAATCCATCCACGCGGCCATTGCCGCCCTGCTGGCCTCGCCGGCGGTATTTGCCCAGACCTATCCGACCGGCTACGGCCCCAACGCCGTGCTGCCGGAACCGCAGCGCACGCTGATCCCCACCGTCAACGTGGCGCCGGCCGAAGCCTGGAAAGGCCAGGACCAGCCGCGCACCGCGCCCGGCTTCCACGTCACCGCCTATGCGCGCGGCCTCGAACATCCGCGCTGGGTGTACCCGCTGCCCAACGGCGACGTGCTGGTGGCCGAGACCAACGCCCCACCCAAGCCCGACGACGGCAAGGGCATCAAGGGCAAGATCATGCAGTATGAGATGAAGAAGGCCGGCGCCGTCACGCCGTCGGCCAACCGCATCACGCTGCTACGCGGGCTGGACGCCAGCGGCGCGGCGCAAAGCAAGACCGTCTTCATCAAGGATTTGAATTCGCCGTTCGGCATGGCGCTGGTCGGCAACAACCTGTACGTGGCCGACACCGACGCCATCCTGCGCTTCCCCTACCAGGAAGGCGCGACCTCGATCAATGTGCCCGGCGTCAAGGTGATGGACCTGCCGGCCGGCACCATCAACCACCACTGGACCAAGAACGTCATCGCCAGCCCGGACGGCAAGTACCTGTATGTCACGGTCGGCTCCAACAGCAACGTCGGCGAGAATGGCATCGATGCCGAGACCGGCCGCGCCGCCATCTGGCAGCTGGAGCTCGCCACCAGCAAGGCGCGCCTGTACGCGACCGGCCTGCGCAACGCCAACGGCATGGGCTGGGAACCGCACAGCAAAACCCTGTGGACCACGGTCAACGAACGCGACGAATTGGGCAACGACCTGGTGCCGGACTACATGACCTCGGTGCAGGAAGGCGGCTTCTACGGCTGGCCCTACAGCTACTACGGCCAGCACGTCGACCGCCGCGTCGCGCCGCAGAAGCCGGAGCTGGTGGCCAAGGCGATCGCGCCCGACTACGCGCTGGGCGGCCACACCGCCTCGCTGGGGCTGGCGTTCTACGACGCCGCCCTGTTCCCCCGCTCTTACCAGGGCGGCGTGTTCATCGGCCAGCACGGCTCGTGGAACCGCAAGCCCCACAGCGGCTACAAGGTGGTGTTCGTGCCTTTCGCCGGCGGCAAGCCGTCCGGCCCGCCGCAAGATTTCCTGTTCGGCTTCCTCGACAACACCGGCAAGGCGCATGGGCGTCCGGTCGGCGTGGCGGTCGACAAACAAGGCGCGCTGCTGGTGGCGGACGACGTCGGCAACATCATCTGGCGCGTGGCGCCTTCCGCTACCACAACCGCAGGCAAATAAGGAGTCAACATCATGATCAGCAAACACACGGGTTCGGCAGTATGGAGCGGTGGCCTGAAAGACGGCGGCGGCAAGATTTCCACGCAAAGCGGCGTCATGGACAACGTCGAGTATGGCTTTCACTCGCGCTTTGAGGACGGCCCCGGCACCAATCCGGAGGAGCTGATCGGCGCCGCGCACGCGGGCTGCTTCACGATGGCCCTGTCCGGCATCCTGGCCGAGGCCGGCTTGACGGCGCAAAACCTCAGCACCACGGCCACCGTCACGCTGGACAAGGTGGACGGCAACTTCGCCATCACCGAAGTCCACCTGAACCTGGTGGCCAGGATCGCCGGCGCCGACCAGCAGAAATTCGAGGCGGCGGCGCTCAAGGCCAAGGACAACTGCCCCGTGTCCAAGCTGCTCAACACCCACATCACGCTGGACGCGCGGCTCGAGAGCTGAGCAGGGTTGCGGCAAAACGCATAGAATTCTGGTTTATCCGTTCCCACGAAAGACCTCTATGCGTATTCTGCACACCATGCTGCGCGTCGGCGACCTCCAGCGCTCGATCGATTTCTACACCAAGGTACTCGGCATGAAGCTGCTGCGCACCAGCGACAATCCCGAGTACCAGTACACGCTGGCCTTCCTCGGCTACGGTTCCAACCCGGAGCATGCCGAGCTGGAGCTGACCTACAACTACGGCCAGACCAGCTACGAGCTGGGCACCGCCTACGGCCACATCGCGATCTCGGCCGACGACATCGTCAGCGCCTGCAGCGCCGTCAAGGCCAACGGCGGCGCCGTCACGCGCGAGCCGGGCCCGGTCAAGGGCGGCTCGACGGTGATCGCCTTCGTCACCGACCCCGACGGCTACAAGATCGAATTGATCGAACGCAGTTTCGACGGCCAGGGCGCCGGACTCTAAAAAAAAACGCCGGTTCAGAAACTGAACCGGCGTTTTTGTATCAAGCTCAGCGCAGCTTAGTGCGCCAGCAGGGCGTTGATCGGCGCCAGGTCGTCTTCCTTCAGCGAACCGGCGGCCGACTTCAGGCGCAGGCCGTTCATGATGGTGTCGTAACGGGCCTTGGCCAGGTCTTTCTGGGTCGAGTACAGCAGCTTCTGGGCATTCAGCACGTCGATGTTGATGCGCACGCCGACCTGGTAGCCCAGCTTGTTCGAATCCAGCGACGACTTGCTCGACACTTCGGCCGCTTCCAGCGCCTTGACCTGCGCCAGGCCGCTGTTCATGCCCAGGTAGGCCGAACGGGCGTTCTGCGAGGCGGCGCGCTTGGTCGCTTCCAGGTCGTTGCGGGCCTTGTCTTCCAGCGCGATGGTTTCGCGCACCTTGCTGGTGACGGCGAAGCCGCTGAAGATCGGCACGTTCCAGCTGACGCCGATGGCGTTGTTGTTGGAACGCTGGACGCCGGTGGTGTTCTGGTGCGTGGTGCTGGCGATCAGGTTGGCGGTCGGCATGTGGTTGGCGCGGTTGCGCTCGATTTCACGCTTGGCGATTTCCACGTTCAGCTTGGCGGCCACGACGGCGTAGTTCTGGCTCTCGGCCGAGCTGACCCACGGTTCCACCGCGGCCGGCGACGGCGCGTTGATCGCCACGCCGGTGCGCAGCGGCGCCAGTGCGCCCGGGGTCTGGCCGATGATCGTTTGCAGCGCGGTGCGCTTGTTGTCCAGGTCGTTGATGGCGGCAAATTCCTGCGCCACCACCAGGTCGTACGCGGCCTGCGCCTCGTGGGTGTCGGTGATGGTCTGGGTGCCGACTTCGAAGTTGCGCTTGGCCGAGGCCAGCTGTTCAGTGGTCGCCACTTTCTGCGCCTGGGTCGAGGTCAGGTTGTCCTGCGCCGTCAGCACGTCGAAATAGGCTTGCGCCACGCGGGTGATCAGGTCTTGCTGGGCCTGGGCGAAGGTGGCTTCGGCGGTGGCCTGCGCCAGCTTGCTCTGCTGGTAAGTCTGCCAGTTGGCCCAGTTGAACAGCGGCTGGCTCAGTTGCACGGTGTAGGAGTTGCTGTGGTTGTCGACATCGTTCTTGGTCATGATGCCAAGGAAGTTGGGCGCGGTCTGGTCGCCGGAGTTGCGGGTATTGGTGCCGTTGGCCGAAATGCTCGGCAGCAGGCCGGAGCGCCCCTGGGTAATCCGTTCCTGACCGGCGGTCAGCGACGAGCGGGCGCTGGCGTACGTGGCGTCGTTGGCCAGCGCTTGCTGATATACCTGGATCAGGTCGGCCGCCTGTGCGTTGAGCGTCAAGAAGGCGCTGGTGATCAGCACGGCGATAAGGGGTCTCTGCATTGCATTCTCCGTTGGAGTCATCAAAAAAAGTTGATCAAATCAAAAACACACTACCCTAGCGCCGCGCTCGTTACTAGCGCCGCGGCACTTAATACTTGGCCATCGTGCTGTCGACTTGGAGCGCCCAGGCGTGGATGCCGCCGGTCAGGTTGACCATCTTGCCGAAGCCGTTACGCTCCAGGAAGGCGGCCACCTGCATGCTGCGCGCGCCGTGATGGCAGATGCAGACGATGGCCGCATCCTCATCCAGGTCGTCTATGCGCGCCGGTATGGTATTCATCGGGATCTGCACCGAGCCGTCGATACGGCAGGTTTCAAATTCCCAGTTTTCCCGCACGTCCAGCAACATCGGGCTGGGCCGTGCATCGTCCGCCAGCCAGTCGGCCAGTTCCAGAGCGGTGATCTGCTGCATGCTGGTCCGCCTTGCTTAAAACTTGAACTGCGACGGCTGCGTGGCCGAGGCCAGCGCTTTCACGTCGGTTTCAAACAGCGTGCGGGTGTCGTAGCCGGCTTCGCCGGTACGGGTGATCAGCTGCGCCTTCATCGCCGGCGACTGGCCGATGATGGCCGCCAGACGGCCGCCCACTTTCAATTGTTGCAACAACGCCGGCGGCAGCTCCGGCAGCGAGCCGGTCACCACGATCACGTCGAACGGCGCGCCGTTGGTCCAGCCCTGGGCGCCATTGCCCAGTTCCACGGTCACATTGGTGACGCCGTTGTCGGCCAAATTCTGTTCCGCCAGCGCTTTCAGCTCCGCCGACACTTCCACCGCCGTCACGTGACGGCCCTTGTGCGCCAGCAGCGCCGCCAGGTAGCCGGAGCCGACGCCGATTTCCAGCACGCTCTCATGCTTCTTGACGTTGACGTCTTGCAGCAGACGGGCTTCCACCTTCGGGTTCAGCATGGAAACGCCGCCCGGCAGCGGGATTTCGGTGTCCGCAAACGCCAGCGCCTTGTGCGCGGCCGGCACGAAATTCTCGCGTTTCACCACCATCAGCAGATCCAGCACACTCGTGTCCAGGACGTCCCAAGGGCGGATTTGCTGTTCGATCATGTTGAAGCGGGCTTGTTCGATATTCATCTTAAGACTCTGGTCGGATTAAATAATCCGTCATTTTATCGTTGAACTGGCATCGAGGCACATATTAACGATATGACGGCGGGTTCGCGGGAAATTGCGACAGTCTGCAGTTTAAGGGGGTTGAACCTACCAAAATGGCAAGTTGGGCGCAAATCGCGGGCTGGGCGGCTCACGGCTTGGGCGCTTCCAGGCCGCGCAGGGTGACGTCGATCAGCGTCGCCATGAAGGCTTGCGGGTCGATCGCCGGCATCTCGCAGGTCGGCATGAAGGAGTGGGTCCACATCATCAGCATCAGCACCGGCGCCACCAGCACCGGCGTCATCACGGCCGGATCGACCGGGCGGAACTCGCCGCGCGCGATGCCGCGCACCAGCACACTGGCGATCAGGCCGTTGCCGCGGGCCACCACGTCCTCGTTGTAGAACTGCGCCAATTCGGGGAAGTTATTGCCTTCGGCGAGCATCAGCTTGGTGATGCCGGCCAGGTGGGTGGCGCAGATCTGGTTCCACCACTTCATCAGGATGGCGCGCAGCAGCTCGGCGCTGGGGCCCTCGAACACGGCCGCTTCCTGCTCGGCCTCGCCGATGGCGTGCACGATGTTTTCGCGCACCACGGCCTTGAACAGTTCTTCCTTGTTGGCGAAATACAGGTACAGCGTGCCCTTGGACACGCCGGCGCGCTTGGCCACGTCCTCCAGGCGCGTGCCGGCATAGCCGCGCTCGACGAACTGGTCCAGCGCCGCCGCCAGCAATTCCTGCGGCCGCGCATCCTTGCGCCGCTCCCAGCGTGGCTTGGTATCTTGAGGGGCTTGCATGGGTGTACTCGATTTTAACTTACTTATAAGTCATTAATATAAGCGCAAGCAGGTCCAGCGTCAAGCAGCGCCAGCGTCGGCGGCAGGCCGCTCCAGCCCGGCTTACAGGCGAGGCGGCTCGGCCGGCAGGGTCGGCAGGCGCCGGTCCAGGCGCAACAGCTGCTCGAATTCGTCGGCATTGATCGGACGACTGTAGTAATAGCCTTGCATCAGGTCGCAGCCTTCGGACCGCAGAAAATCGAGCTGCGCCTCGTTTTCCACGCCTTCCGCGATCACCTGCAAGCGCAGGCTATGGGCCAGCGTGACGATAGCGCGCACGATGGAGGCGCTGTCGGCGTCCATCGTCAGTTCGCGCACGAAGGACTGGTCTATCTTGAGCACATCGATGGGAAAACGCCGCAGATACGACAGGCTGGAATAGCCGGTGCCGAAATCATCGATCGAGATATGCACGCCGAGCGCCTTCAGATCGCGCAGGATGTCGATCGCGCTGTCGACATCGCTCATCACCGTGCCTTCGGTCAATTCCAGCTCCAGCAGCTGCGGCATCATGCCGGTTTCCCGCAGCAGGTCGGCGATCGATTGCACCAGCGTATGCTGGACGAACTGGCGCGGCGACAGGTTGACCGCCACCCGCAGCGCCGGCCAGCCGGCGCGCTGCCACGCCATGGTCTGCAGGCAGGCGGTGCGCAGCACCCAGGCGCCGATCGGGATGATCAAGCCCATGTCCTCGGCCAGGCCGATGAAGCGGGTCGGCGCGATCATCCCCTGGGTTGGATGATTCCAGCGCAGCAGCACCTCCATCCCGACGATCTGGCCGCTGCTTAAGCTCAGTTGCGGCTGGTAATGCAGCACGAATTCCTCGCGCTCCAGCGCGCGCCGCAGATCGGCCTCGATTTTCAACCGGTCCAGCGTGCGCTCGTTCATCTGCGCGGTGTAGAACTGGAAAACGTTGCGCCCCATTTCCTTGGCGCGGTACATGGCGATGTCGGCGCAGCGGGTCAGGCTGTCGGCGCTGTCGCCGTCGGTCGGGTAGGTCGCCACGCCGACGCTGCAGGTGAGGAAGAATTCGTGGTCCTGCACCAGGATCGGCAGCGCCACCGCCTCCATGATGCGGGTCAGCACGGCGACGCCGGTGCCGTCCTCGGGATTCTCCGGCAGCACCAGCATGAATTCGTCGCCGCCCAGGCGCGCCACGGTGTCCGTTTCGCGCACGCAGCCCAGCAGGCGCGCGGCCATGATTTTCAGCAGGCTGTCGCCCGCCTCGTGGCCCAGTGTGTCGTTGACGAACTTGAACCGGTCCAGGTCCAGGAAAGCGATCCAGAACGAGCTGTTGCGGCGCCGCCCGCCGGCGATGGCGTCATTCAAGCGCGTCCGCAGCAAATTGCGGTTGGCCAGGCCGGTCAGGCTGTCGTGGGTGGCCTGGTACTCGATCTCGGCCTCGTAACCCATCGCCGCCGAAATATCGTACTGGGCCACCACGAAATGGCTGACGGCGCCGCTCTGGTCCTGCACCGGCGCCACGAACAGATCGCTCCAGTAGCCGCCGCCGTCCTTGTGGTGATGGCGCACCAGCGCATGGCCTTCGCTCTGCTCGCGCAAGGCGGTGTGGATCTGCTCGATATTGCCCTGATATTGCTGGCTGCCGTGCAGGAAATCCAGGCTGCGTCCCAGCACCTCCTGCGCGCTGAAGCCGGTGATGCGTTCGAACGCAGGATTGACGTATTCGATCGGGTACTCCGGCGCCTGGGCGCTGCACAGGATGATGGCGTTGGCCGACACCTCGATCACGCGCTCGCGCAGTCGCAGCCCCTGCTCGGTTTGGGCGCGCTGGGCGACATCCTCGGCCAGGCGCAGATTGGCAAACTCCAGCGCGGCGGTACGTTCGCGCGTGACCCGCTCGATGGTGGCGATGCGCGACACCAGCGCATACACATAGGCCGCCGCCAACGCGGTCGACAGCAAGCCGCCCAGCAGCGCGTACAGCGAAGCATTGTGGCCGTCGGCGAAGAACATTTCCGCCTGGCTGGCCTCGACCAGCAAGGCCTGGTTGGCCAGCGCGAAGCGCAACGTCAGCGGCGCCGGGCGGTCAAAGAACAGCCACTCCGGCAACACGGACCGGCTCCGCGCCAGGCCGGCCGGCGTGGCCGGCGCGGCGCCATAGCGCGCGATCAGGCGCGGCGCCGCGCCGTCCGGCGCGGCATACAACAGCATGCTCATGCCTTGCTGCGGCGCGAAGCCCTGCGCCTGCAGCACGGGTTCAAGCAGGCTGTCGGCGCGGAACTCGGCGACGATTTCACCGATCGCCGCGCGCTGGCGCGCCGCGGCGGTGTCGATCGGCGCTCCCTGCCAGAACACCGGCGACAGCACGCGGAAGCCAGCCTGCCGGCCGCCGGCGAACAGCAGCGGCAGCACGCCGGTGGCGGCCATGCCGCCGCGCTCGCGCGACAGGCGCCGCGCCGCCGCCACTTCCGGCATCGGCGCCGTATCCAGTCCCAGCATGCCTTCATTGCCGAACAGCGGTTCCAGGTAGTCGATGACGAGGTAGGCGTCGCGCGGGCCGGCGCCGCGTACGCGCCCGTCCGCCAGCTCCGTCAGCGCAAAGCCCGGATAGCGGCGGCGCATGGCCGCCTCGTAGGCGGCGCGGTCGCCGGACTGGATCAGACGCTGGAAGGACAGCCCCAGGATTTGTGGCGAGCGCTCCAGCAGCGGCGCGGTGAAGCGATGGAACTGTTCACGGCTGATGATGCCAAAGGTGGCGAACAACTGATTGAGCACGTCGATCTGGGCCACCGCGTCGCGCATGCCGCCGACCACCGCGTTGATGCGCAGCTTGGCGTTTTGCTGGAACTGGGCATTTTGCCGGGCCGCCTCGATTTGCCGGACGGTGACGAACAGGGCCGCCGTCAAGGCCAGGCCGATAAGCAGGGTCAGCAGGGCTGACAGCGACACGGAAAAGCGCACCCGCCGCATGAGCTTTTCCATTGCGCTCTCCTTGTTCTAGCTCCGCGGGTTCAGCGGATGGGCGGAAAATGGTGAGAGCGACACATTTCCAAGTTGGCAATAGAAGGACAATATCTTGCGCGCTCCGACGCGTGTTTCATTCTTGCACAGTTCAGCCTGGGGGCAAGGCATTATTTGAATTTCCCGCCGCGCGGCACGGCCGCCGCATGATCGTTCCAATCTTTGAATATCGGTTCAAGATTCGACCGGATAAACGCGGATAACGTTATTTCTCGCCCAGACTTGCCTCCAAGGCGGCATCGCCTTCGTTCAATAGTTTCTTTATCTGCAGCAGCAAGGATTCGGCTAAAAGCGGCTTGCCGATAAAAGCATCATAGCTGTCGCCGTAAGCGACCTGACTGCGCAACGATCCGCTCATCAGCAGAATCGGCAACGCGCTGCGGCTATAACGCTGGCGCAATTGCTGGCTTAATTCCAAACCGGTACGGCCGTGCATGATGCAGTCCGAGATCAGCAAATCCGGCTTTTGCTCGCCGATTTTTCTCAGCGCTTCCTCGGCGTCGTGGGCCACCTGCACATCGTAGCCGGAACTCTCCAATAACATCGCGAGGGTTTCCGCCAGATCGATATCGTCTTCCACTATTAAAATCATCGCCATCTCCGGTTATAGCCTTGGGTACCGAAGAAAATGATCGGCCGGGAACAAGCTGAGCCCTACTACATAGAGTTACCCATTATCAAAACAAGATCCGTACGCTAGCGTACATTCGACCAAGAGAATTTCCGGCGGGACAGGAAATATAAAATCCTTGTGCCGCGAGCCAATGGCTGCGTCGTTTTTTTGAATTAAATATATATATAACCTTAGGCAATTCGCCGCTAGCCATGTATAGTGCATCCCGTACTTGCATCAAGTCGTAATTTTGTTGGTCTCAACTCCGCATGGCTTTATACCAAGCCGTTCAGTTTTATCTCCTTCGGTTTTAATTTCTTGGTTCCAAGTGCCTGTATGGCAATGTCGCCTATATTTTTACAATTGAAGGAAAACTCATGAGCACTCAACAAACCGGTATCGTCAAATGGTTCAACGACGCCAAGGGCTTCGGCTTTATCACGCCGGATGCAGGTGGCGCAGACTTGTTCGCCCACTTCCAGGATATCCAATCGACCGGCTTCAAGAGCCTGTCCGAAAATCAGCGCGTCTCGTTTGAGCGCAGCGTCGGCCCCAAGGGCGAAAAAGCAGGCAATATCCAGGTCGTCAATTAATTATTGACCGGCCACGCTCCAACCGGCCGCGGACACCTGGCAGATAGCCAGGGTGCGGGGAAAATGGTTTAGCACGGCTTGTGCATTTAAAAAGCCCGCGTTGCGCGGGCTTTTTGACGCTTGGAAACAACACGTCCCGCGCATGCACGCGGTATCCGGAAGTCAAAGCTGGTACCGCCTATTGTGCGGGCGAAATAATAATTACGTGGTACGCTGGGCAAGGAGTCTTTCGTTTTTGAAATATTCCGCTCTAGGAATATTTAATGACTCATCTGAACGATCCCACACGCAACCTGCTGCTGAAGGTTTTGCCCGCCGAAGACTACGCGCGCCTGGCGCCCCATCTGGAACTGGTTCCGCTGCTGGTCGGCGATGCCTTGTACGAATCGGGCGACCGCCAGCACCATGTGTACTTTCCGGTCAGCGCCGTGATCTCGCTGCACTACTTGCTGGAAAACGGCGGCTCGTCCGAGATCGCCGGCGTCGGCAATGAAGGCATGCTGGGCGTGGCGCTGATCATGGGCGGCAACTCGACGCCCAGCCGCGCCGTGGTCCAGGCCAGCGGCGTCGCCTACCGCCTCAGCGCCGCGATCCTGTTGCAAGAGTTCGAACGCAGCGGTCCGTTGCAGCGTCTGCTGTTGCGCTACACCCAGGCATTGCTGACGCAAATGTCGCAGACGGCGGTCTGCAACCGCCACCACACCGTCGAACAGCAGTTGTGCCGGTGGTTGCTGCTCACCCTGGATCGCCTGCCGACCAATGAACTCAAGATCACCCAAGAGCTCATCGCCAATATGCTGGGCGTGCGGCGCGAAGGGGTGACGGTCGCCGCCGGCAAGTTGCAGAGCAATGGCTACATCAGCTACCGGCGCGGCCATATCACGGTGGTGCGGCGCGCCGGGCTGGAGCAGGATGTCTGCGAATGCTACGACGTCGTCAAACGGGAATTCGCCCGCCTGCTGCCTCCCGCGCCCGCCGCCGGCGCTCTCCGATAGCCGCCCGAGCGGACGTCACCCACCACACCCTTTCAGCGAAAGCGCTATGGACACTCACCAGCACACCGGCGACCGCCGCCTCTCCCCGCCGTTGCAGACCGACGTGCTCCAGCATGCCATCTTCAACAACGCGCATTTTTCCTACATCGCGACCGACGCGGCTGGCGTGATTCAGATATTTAACGTCGGCGCCGAGCGCATGCTGGGCTACCACGCCGGCGAGGTGGTCGGCATGGTCACCCCCGACAGCCTGGCCGACGCCGAAGAAATGCGCCAGCGCGCCGCCGCGCTGCGTAGCGAACTGGGCATCGAACTGCCGGCGGGCCTGCCGGCGCTGCTGGCCAAGGCCGCGCAAGGCGTCGAGGACGTCGTTGAATTGACCTTCCTGCGCAAGGATGGCGGCCGCCTCGCCGCCAGCGTCTCGATCAGCGCGCTGCGCGACGGGGAAGCCGCCATCATCGGCTATCTGCTGATCGGCACCGACAACACCGAGCGCAAGCGCGCCGAAGCGGAACAGGCGGTGCTGGACCAGCGCCTGCGCGACCAGCAGTTCTACACGCGCAGCCTGATCGAATCGAATATGGACGCGCTGATGACCTGCGATCCGCAAGGCCTGATCAGCGACGTCAATCACCAGATGGTGCTGCTGACCGGACGCAGCCGTGAACAGCTGATCGGCACGCCGTTCAAGACGTATTTCATCGACCCCGCGCAGGCCGACGCGGCGATCAGCCAGGTGCTGCGCGACGGCAAGGTCATCGATTGCGAACTGGTCGCGCTGGGCAGCGACGGCGTAGCGACGCCGGTGTCCTACAACGCCACCACCTTCCACGACCGCGACAACGCCCTGCAGGGCGTGTTCGCCGCCGCCCGCAACATCGCCGAGCGCAAGGAGCTCGAGCGCGTGCTGCAGGAGAAAAACGTCGAACTCGAAGGCGCCCGCGCGGCGGCCGAGAAGGCCAACCTGGCCAAATCCGAATTCCTGTCGAATATGAGCCACGAGCTGCGCACGCCGCTCAACGCCGTGCTCGGTTTTGCGCAATTGATGGAGACCGCGACGCCGCTGCCGTCGCCGGCGCAGAAGCTGTCCATCGAGCAAATCCTGAAAGGGGGCTGGTATCTGCTGCGCCTGATCAACGAGATCCTGGACCTGGCGATGATCGAATCGGGCAAGCTGTCGATGGTGCTGGAATCGATGTCGCTGTCCGATGTGCTGAAGGATTGCGAAGTGATGATCGCGCCGCAAGCCCTGTCACACGGCATCGCGATCGACTTCCCGGCCGGCGCCGATCCGTACTACGTGCACGCCGACCGCACCCGCATCAAACAAGTGCTGATCAACCTGCTCTCGAACGCCATCAAGTACAACCGCGACGACGGCAAGGCCAGCGTGCGCTGCACGCCGCTGCCCGGCGGACGGCTGCGCGTCAGCGTCGCCGACACCGGCATCGGCTTGTCCGCCGAGCAGCTCAAGCAGCTGTTCCAGCCGTTCAACCGCCTGGGGCAGGAAGCCGGCAGCGCCGAAGGCACCGGCATCGGCCTGGTGGTGACCAAGCAACTGGTGGAGCTGATGGGCGGCACGATAGGCGTCGACAGCGTGGTGGGCGAAGGCAGCACGTTCTGGTTCGAACTGGCCACCACCGCCGGCAACGCCGCCGCGCCGCCGACGGTGGCTCCCGCGCCCGAGCAGCGCACCAGCGGCGCAGCCCACGCCGCCTTGCGCACCCTGCTGTATGTCGAGGACAACCCGGCCAACCTGAATCTGGTGGAGCAGCTGATCGAGCGCCGCAGCGATCTGCGGCTGCTGGCCGCGGTCGACGGCCAGGGCGGCATCGATATCGCCCGCAGCGCGCTGCCCGACGTGATCCTGATGGATATCAATCTGCCGGGCATCAGCGGCCTGGATGCGCTGAAGATGCTGCGCGCCGACCGGCTGACCGCGCACATCCCGGTGCTGGCGCTGTCCGCCAACGCCATACAAACCGACATCGATCACGGCCTGAGCGCGGGCTTCTTCCGCTATCTGACCAAGCCGATCAATATTAACGAATTCATGACGGCGCTCGACGTGGCGCTGGACTACGCGGCCGGCAAGGCGCTGGACCACAAGGAGCAAGGCTGATGATCGCGCTATCGGAAATGCTGCAGGCGCATGTGCTGATCGTCGACGACCAGCACGCCAACGTGCTGCTGCTGTGCGAGTTGCTGCGCAATGCGGGCTACACCCGCGTCAGCAGCACCATGGATCCGACCGAGGTCGCCGGCCTGCATGCCGCGCACCGCTACGATCTGATCCTGCTGGACCTGCAGATGCCGGTGCTGGACGGCTTTGCCGTCATGGCGCAGCTGCAGGCCGTCGAACCGAGCGGCTACCTGCCGGTGCTGGTGCTGACGGCGCAGCCGAATCACAAGCTCAGGGCGCTGCAAGCGGGCGCGCGCGACTTCATCAGCAAGCCGTTCGACCTGGTGGAGGTGGAAACCCGCATCCGCAACATGCTGGAAGTGCGCTTGCTGTACCAACGGCTGGCGCAGCACAACCAGCTGCTGGAACAGACGGTGACCGAGCGCACCGCCGAACTGAGGGAGAGCGAGGCGCGCTTCAAGAGCTTCACCGAACTGTCGTCCGACTGGTACTGGGAACAGGACGCCAAGGGACGCTTCACCAATATCTCCGGGCCGGTGCTGGAAATGCTCGACCTGCAACTGGCGGACGACGGCCTGACCGCGATCGCCACGCCCGGCGGCCGGGACGCCGGGCAACGCCGGGAACTCGATGAGCTGATCGCCCGGCGCGAGCCCTTCATCGATTTCGTCTACCACCGCATCGATGCCGCCGGCGCCAGACAGTACCTGCAGGTCAGCGGCGAACCGCGCTTCGACCAGGCCGGGCGCTTCATCGGCTATCGCGGCATCGGCCTGGACATCACCGCGCGGGCGCCCGACACGCTGCCGTAAGCCGGCGCGCGCGCCGGCGATCCGAAAAATCAAACGGCGCGCGGATTGCGCGTCGGCGCGCTGCCCGCACGGCCATTAAAGGAACCACGCAAACACTCGTATAATGGCCTCAGGCGCACAAGTTTCTTGACGCCACACCAGAGGACCATTTGGAAATGAAGATGTTTCGTTTGCTGCTCTGGACGAGCTTGATATGTTGGGCGAGCACCGTGAGCGCGACCACCACGACGGTCACCTGCGTAACGGAGGAAAATCGCCCCGTCAATTTCCTGGAAAACGGCAAGGTCACCGGCTTCAGCACCGAGGTCGTCGAAGCCGTCCTCAAGGAAATCGACGTGGCGGCCGACATCCAGGTCATGCCTTGGGCGCGCGCCTATGCGACCGCCTTGCACGGGGAAAACGTGCTGATCTTCTCGATCATGCGGACGTCCGAGCGCGAGCATCTGTTCAAGTGGGTCGGCGTGGTCTCGCCGCCCGACGGTTCCTATTTGTTCGCCCTGCGCGAACGCAATCTCAAGCTCGACAATCTGGCCGACGCGCTGCGCTACAACATCGCCACCATCAACGGCGATGTGCGCGAGCAATACCTGGAGTCGAAGGGCTTCGTCAAGGGCCGCCAGTTGCATGGCAACGCCCAGCCAAAAACCAATTACGAAAAACTGAAGCTGGGGCGCGTCGATCTGTGGGCCATGAGCGACATGGTGGCGACGGACATTGTGCGGCGCGAAGGGAACGACCCGTCCAAAATACTGGTCCGGGCGCTGCAGTTGAGCGAATTGGGCAGCGGCGGCAGCTACATGGCGTTCGGGCCAAGGACCGACGATCTTTTGGTCGAACGTTTTCGCAAGGGCCTTGAAGTCATCAAGGCCAACGGCACGTTCGCCGCGCTGCAAAAGAAATGGTTCTAGCAGGGTGGGCGCGGCCGCGCCCACCTGCGCCGCCTGCGGGTCAGGCCAGGCGGGCCGCCAGTTCGGCCACCCGCTTGCCCAGCTGGCGGGCGGTTTCCAGGTCGCCGCTGCGCGGCGCTTCGTCCGGCGAGGCGTCCGACGGCGAGATCGCCAGCGCGCCGCCGAAGCCGGCGGTCCAGTTGACGTCGGCCGGGCCGTGTTCCTTTTTATTCGACGGCATCACGCCGGTGCCGACCCAGATCTGGCTGTGCTGCATGGCCAGCGTCCAGAAATACTGGATCGTCGAGAACTTGTCGCCGTTGACCGACGCCGAATTGGTGAAGCCGGCGGCCACCTTGTTCTTCCAGTTCTGCCCGAACCACGAGGCGGACGATTTGTCGGCGAACTTCTTGAACTGCCATGCCGGACCGCCCATGTAAGTCGGGCTGCCGTAGATGATGGCGTCGGCCTTGCCGATGGCGGCCAGCGCATCCTCGGACAGGTCGCCGTTCTGGTCGATCCGGAACACCTGCACTTCCGCACCGGCGACGCCGGCGGCGCCCTCCTGCACGGCCTCGGCCTGTTTGACGGTGTGGCCGTAGCCGCTGAAGTAAACGATCGCGATAGAAGTCATGATTTCCTTAAAAAATTAATGGACAGGAGGCCAGGCGCCCACCTGGTTCAGCATGCCGAACCAGTCTTCCAGATGCCAGGTATGGGTAATGCGGTCCGCCCCCAGATAATGAAACTCATGGATGGCAATTGCAATACCCTTATTGGTAGGGGCGATGCCGAAAAACTCGCCGCGATGGGTGCCGGTGATTTGCGCGCGCACGGCGGCGCGGCCGTCGCGGCCGAACATGTCGAGGATGGCGATGTGCACATCCGGGAAGGCGGCGCCGAACATCGCGACCACCGGCTTCATGCCGGCCAGGCCGGGCTGCTGGCCGGGTCCGAGCGGCGTGTCCTGCCAGTCCGGCATCAGCGCCTGGTCGAGCAGGTCGGGGTTGCGCTCGTTGAAGGCGCGGTATAGCGTTTCGATGGCTTGCTGCTGGGCCGTGGTCAGGCCGTTGTCGTGCATGGTCTGCATGGTCATGTTGGACTTTCTGTAGCGGTGAATGACCCGGCCACTGTAGCAATCCCCACCAACGCAAGTCCAATCGATAATTGATATGCAGTATCATCCACCACATGGATTTACATGGAATAGACCTCAACCTGCTGGTCGCCTTCGACGCCCTGATCTGCGAGCGCAACGTGACGCGTGCCGGCGTGCGCATCGGCCGCACCCAGCCCGCGATGAGCGCGGCGCTGGCGCGCCTGCGCCTGCTGCTGAAGGACGACTTGTTCGTGCGCAGCGCCAGCGGCCTGCAGCCGACGCCGCGCGCGCTGGAACTGGCCGGCCCTCTCAGCGAGGCGCTGGCCAGCATCCAGCGCACGCTGGAGTTCACGCAGGCCTTCGATCCGGCGCGCGCGACGGTGCGCTTCACGCTGGCGCTGTCCGATCATCCGGCCTTCATCGTGCTGCCGGCCCTGCTGCAACGGCTGGCGCAGCAGGCGCCCGGCGTCACGCTGCGGATCAAGGCCTACAGCGCGCGCGAGGATGCATTGGCCTTGCTCGACGCCGGCGAGGCCGACGCGGCGGTCGGCGTACCCGGCGGCAGCACGCCACGCATCCCGACGCTGCCGCTGTTCGAGGAACGCTTCGTCTGCGTGGCGCGCAAGGACCATCCGCTGGCGCAAAAGAAAATGACGCTGGCGCGTTTTTTAAGCTGCCAGCACCTGCTGGTGTCGCCCGAGGGCGATGGCGTCGGCCATGTCGACGTCAAGCTGGCGCAGTTGCAGCGCCGGCGCCAGATCGCCGTGACGCTGCCGCAGATGTACGCGGCGCCGGCCATCGTCGCCGGCAGCGACCTGCTGGCCACGCTGATGGAGGGCGTGGTGCATGCCAGCGGCCTGGCCGGCGCGCTGGCGGTGCTGCCGCTGCCGGACCTGGAGCTGGCGCCGGTGCCGTTCGTGCTGCACTGGCACCGCCGCAACGACGCCCATCCGGCCCAGCGCTGGCTGCGCGAGCAGATCGCGCTGGTGTGCCGCGAGCGGTATGGGGTCAGCGGCGCCCCTTGAGTTCCTGCACGGTCCAGCCCTCGTCGCGCGCGCGCAAAAAGGCCAGCAGCGAATCGACCGTGACGGCGTTGATGCGGTCGGAAAAACGCAGCGCGCTGGGATGGTCGTCGAACGCGATATTGGCCTTGAACACGCGGCCGCCAAGCCGCGTCAACGGACCGATATGCATCTCGGTCGGCGTGTAGCCGGCCATCTTCAGCCACGACTGCGCCTGCTCGCGCGTGCGGATGCGGAAGTCGCTGGCCTCGGCCGAGGCCAGCACCTCCAGCACCCACTGGTTGGAGTTCTGGTACTTGGTCGAGAACGGATATGCGACCATGCTGTAGCGGCTGCCGTGGAAGCCATGCAGCGCCGCCGGATCCCGCAATGCCTCGCCCAGTTTGGCGGCCAGCTTAGGCGGCGGCACGATCATCAGCGCGTCCAGCGTGTACGGGTTCTCCAGGAAAAAATTCGCCAGGCCGTCGACCCACAGCGCGGAATCGGCGGTGCCGCACTCGTTGAGCAATTCGTACACGCGCCATGGCTGCCCGGACGCACTGCGGAACGCCAGGCCGGCATGGCTGTACTTCAGACCATACTTGGACAGGTCCTGGCCCTGGCGCGCGATCAAGGCCACCTCGCTGCCGCTTGCGTCCAGCGCCGCCTGCAAGGCCTGGCCGGTGGCCAGCGCCTCGGTCAGCGAAGCCTGCGTCACCGGATGCTCTTCGCAAGAACGACCGGCATGCGCCGGCGCGGCGCCCAGCATGGCGATCAGCCCCGCCGCGCCCAACAGCGCCCGCACCCTCATTGCGGCGGCAGGCGCTTTTGCGACAACAGCGCCTCGCCCAGTGCGTTAGGAATAAAGGCCACGACCTTGCCCGATGCGACCAGCAGGGTGCCGGTGGTTTCCGACACCACCTGCACCGTGCTGCCCACCGACAGGCCGATCGCATCGACCGTCTTGCCGGCCAGCTTGACCGACAGCTTGGCCGCCGAGCCGACCGATGTCAGCACCACTTCGACCCCGCCCGCCACGCTCTGCGCGATGCCGCTGACGACGTACGCGCCACCGGCGACCACCGCGACCGAGCCGGCGGCCGGACCGGAATCGCCATGCCCCGAACCAGCCACGCTGACAACCGGCGCGGCCAGGATGGACATGGTGCCGACCGAGATTTTTTCGGAGGGTGTGAAGTTGGATACGCCGTTCTGCGCCAGCGCGGCGGCGGCGCTCAGCGCCAACGCGGCGCCGGCGATGGTGTTACGAAGTACTGCATGTGCTGTCAATTCCGTCTCCCTTAGAGTTCTTGGTGCCCGAAGCATAACATTAATATATGACCAACATTTATACGAATCGCCAAGCGGCGGCGAGTGGGCTACACTGTCGATCACATCTTTCTGCGTCCGCCTCCATGCCCGAGAAGAACCTGCCTGAACTGATCACCCTGAAGCGCCTGATCGACGAAGGCGGGCGGCATCTGGAGGTCGGCACCTCCTGCACCGTGGCGATGGACGGCCGCCAGTTCCCGGTCTACACCATCGCACTGGGCAACCCCAGCCCGGACGTGCCGGCGCTGGGTTTCTTCGGCGGCATCCACGGGCTGGAACGCATCGGCACCCAGATCATCCTGTCGTTCATGGAAAGCCTGCTGGCGCGGCTGCGCTGGGACAGCACCTTGCACCAACAACTCGAATCGATGCGGCTGGTGTTCATGCCGCTGGTGAACCCGGGCGGCATGTGGCAGGCCACGCGCTGCAATCCGCAGGGCGTGGACCTGATGCGCAACGCGCCATTGAGCGCGGTCGACAAGGTGCCGTTCATGCTGGGCGGCCAGCGCTACAGCCATCACCTGCCGTGGTATCGCGGCAAGGCCGGCGCGCCGATGGAAGCGGAAAGCCAGGCCGTGTGCGAGCTGGTCGAACGCGAGCTGCTGTCGCGCCAGTTCAGCATGGCGCTCGATTGCCACTCCGGCTTCGGCCTGCGCGACCGCATCTGGTTCCCGCACGCGCACACCACGGCGCCGATTCCGCACCTGGCCGACATCGGCGCGCTGGAGCAGTTGTTCAGCCAGAGCTACCCGAACCACAACTACGTATTCGAACCACAGAGCCGCCAGTACCGCACCCACGGCGACCTGTGGGATTACCTGTACCTGAACGGCACCAGCTACAGCGATCGGGTGTTCCTGCCGCTGACGCTGGAGATGGGCTCGTGGCTGTGGGTGAAGAAAAATCCACGCCAGATCTTCGACCGCATCGCCATCTTCAATCCGACCGCCAAGCACCGCTTGCAGCGCGTGCTGCGGCGCCACCTGATCTGGTTCGACTTCCTGATGCGCGCGGCCAACAGCCACGGGCGCTGGATGCCGGAAGGGATGGCGCGCAAGGTCCAGCACCGGCGCGCGCTGGCGCAGTGGTACGACACATGAGCAGCTGGATCCTGCTGCGCGGCCTGATGCGCGAACAGCGCCACTGGGGCAGCTTTCCCGGCCAGCTGGCCGCCGCGCTGCCGGACGCCGCCATCGTCACGCCCGACCTGCCCGGCAACGGCGAACGCCACGCCCTGCGCAGCGTCACGCGGGTGGCGCAGATGGTGGAGTACTGCCGCCGCGACCTGCAGGCGCGCGGCATCCAGCCGCCCTACTCGCTGCTGGCGCTGTCGCTGGGCGGCATGGCGGCGGTGGAATGGTCCAGCCGCTATCCGGACGAAGTGGAACGCTGCGTGCTGGTCAACACCAGCATGCGGCCGTACAGCCGCTTCCACCAGCGGCTGCGCTGGCAAAACTATCCGTCCATCGTCGAGCTGATATTGCGCGGCGGCGTCGAACGCCAGGAGCGCCTGATCCTGCGCCTGACCAGCCGCACCGGCGCAGCCGCCGAACGCGAACAGCTGCTGCAACGCTGGCTGGGCTACCAGCGTGAGTTTCCCGTCACGCGCGCCAACGCGCTGCGCCAGCTGTGGTCGGCCGCCCGCTTCCGCGCGCCGGCCACGCGGCCGGCCGTGCCGCTGCTGGTCCTGGCCGGCGCCGGCGACCAGCTGGTCGATCACCGCTGCTCGCTGCGGCTGGCGCAGGCATGGGATGCGCCGCTGCTGGTGCACCCCGGCGCCGGCCACGACCTGCCGCTGGACGACGGCCCGTGGGTGGCGGCGTCCATCGCAAAATGGCTGGCCGGAGAAAAAGGGGCGTAAAATACCGCCCCTATGCATATTTCATCGCCAACCCTGGACTGTCGTCCCAACTGCGGCGCCTGCTGCACGGCGCCCTCGATCACCAGCCCCATCCCCGGTATGCCCGACGGCAAGCCGGCGGGCGTGCGCTGCATCCAGCTGGCCGACGACAACCGCTGCAAGATCTTCGGCCGTCCCGAACGCCCGGCCTTCTGCGGCGGCCTGCAACCGTCGACCGAGATGTGCGGCGCCAGCCGCGAATCGGCCATGCTGTGGCTGGCCGACCTGGAACGCGCCACCGCACCCGCCTAAGGCTTGCGCTTAAGGCTTGGTATAGCTGTAGGTCAGCGAATACGCGCCGCCGGTGCCGCTGGTGGCTAACGCATAATAGTAGCCTGCCGCGGCGTTGTAGGAGATCGACGGACTGGCCGCCGCACCTGTGCCGGTCGCCACTTGCGCCCACCCGTTCGCGCCGTACTGGTACAGATAGAGCTGGTAGGTGGTGCCCACCTTGCCGGTCAACTGCAAGCTGATTTTTCCTGCAGCAGCCTGGATCCAGCCCGGGTTCACATTGGGCACGTTGACGCTGCCGCCGGCCGGGATGGTGCCGGTTTGCGTCACGCCGGCGGCGCCGCCGCTGTATTGCGCGAACACCTTGCGCGCCGCGCCCTCGTTGACCGCGTGCCACGGATAGCCCAGCATGCGCATGCGCGAGTTTTCAGTCGGACGGTATTTGCCGCTGGTACAGTACTGCGCGCCCTGGAACACGCCCACGGTGCCGTTCGGATAGACGCCGGCAGTGGTCGGCACCGGCGTACTGGCCGAGATCAGGCTGCGCCACTTGACACTGCGGGTGGCGTTCATCGTCACATCGGGCTCGCCCGGCTCGCCGTCCAGGCTGCAGGTGCCGTAGTCGTATTCGTCGGCCAGCGAGAACGCGGTGTGGCCGATCTCGTGCAGCGCGATCTCGATCGACTGGGCCGCCATCGACAACGTAGCCACTTCCCCGCCGGAGCCGCCGTAGCGCGTCGAGTTGGCGACCACGATGATCACGTCGCGTTCGTCCGGCGCCAGCACCGAGCCGACGATATCGTGCACCTTGTCGGTGTCCACGCACAGCAGCCGGTCGATGTTGTAGCAGTTGAAGGCGGCGTCCATCGCGGTGTCGCGGTAGATGCCCTTGTCCGGTTCATCCACGCCGGACTGGTTGCTGGCCACGTCCACGCGCCGCACGTTCATGTTGGCGCGGTTGGCGGCGAACAGCGGGTCGGCCAGGAAGCCGTCGATGACTTTTTGCGCATCGGTGCGCCACTTGCCCATTTCGGCTGCGGTGTAGCCGTCGCCGATAAACACGTAGTCCATGCGTGCGGCGGCCGGCCCGGTGCTGAGGATGGTGGTTGCGGTGGCGGCCGGGGTCAGCGCGGCGGCGCGCGCGGTGCGCGAGGTGGCGGCCAGCTTGGCCAGGGTGGCGCGGTCGAAGCGCGCCAGCGGCGCGACGGCGGCGACGGCGGCGCTCATGCCCTTGCCGCTGCTGGCCTGCACCGGCAACACCTCGACGCTGGCGGTGGCGCTGTCGAACGGCAGCGACACTTCAAACGAGCCGCTCGCCTGGCGCACGGTTTCGGCAATGTCGATGGCGCCGGTGCTGGGGTTGAACGCTTCGACGTGGCGCTGCTGGGCGGCGGCCACGGTGACTTCATGCAGGATGTCGCCCTGCGCATCGCGCGCAACCACGCGCCACTGCGCGCCCGGCGCCTGGTTGCGCACGTCCGGCGTCAAGGCGAAGGTGCCGATTTCCGCGTGGCGGGCGCTGAACACCGGGCCGCTGCGGCCGTCGGCATAGCTCAGGCGCAGCGAGATATTGTCGGCACTGGCGGCGCCGGCGGCCAGCAGCGCTGCCAGCGCCGCCGTGATGCGTAGATAGGTCATGGTGTCTCCGTATTTTTTTAAGTGGAGCACCGATTGTCACGCCGTCGCCGGCGGCGCAGATGTGCAATGCAGCGCAACTTGCACAAACCTGCTGCCATCGTCGCCGGCTGTTGCGCCGCCGCTGCGCTGCGTCAAAGCAACATCAACGCAACCTCAACGCAACATCACCAACTGCGCCAGCATGCGCATCAATTCGGCCGAAAACTTGGGCGCCGGGCATGGAACAGCCGGTTTCGGGATGACGGTCTGAGTCTGGGACATGGCAACCTCCTGTTGAATGTGGCGCCGATATCGAAAATTCCTTACTCATGGAGTTTTATCAGCGTATGAGGTATATTTTCCTCTCTCGTACTGCCGTGATCAAACGAGTAATTTTCTATCGATGAATAAGAAAAACTTAGCCTAAGCCCGACATGAACAAACCGCTGCGCTCCCTTTCCGGCCTGATCGACTTCGACTGCGCCGCCCGCTGGGGCAGCTTCAAGCTGGCCGCCCAGGAGCTGCACAAGACGCCGGCGGCGATCAGCCTCCAGGTCAAGCAGCTGGAAGCGGCGGTGGGTTTCGAGCTGTTCACGCGCCACCCGCGCCACATAACGTTGACCGACAAGGGGCAGGAACTGGCGGCGGCCGTGGCCCGCGCGCTGGGGGATCTGCGCACCAAGGTGGTGGCGCTGCAGGACGGCGACGACGAAAAGATACTGCGCATCTCCACCACCCATTCGCTGGCGATCAAGTGGCTGGTGCCGCGCATCCACCGCTTCACCAAGCTATATCCGGAGCTGGACATCCGCATCGATTCCAGCGACCGCCTGGCCGACCTGGAGGACGGCAGCACCGACGCCGCGCTGCGCTTCCATCCGATCGAAGACGGCGATCCCGAACTGCTGTTCCGCGAACGGCTGGTGGCGGTCTACAGCCCGTCGTTGCTGGCGCCCGGCCAGGAGGCGCTGACGCTGGCCGACCTGCAGCGCTTCCCGCTGCTGCATGAACACAGCAACGAAGAATGGATACAGCTGCTGCGGAAGAACAGCGCGCTGAAAGGGACCTACGATTTCTCCCGCAGCTACAGCAACTTCGCCGTGCTGGCGCAGGCGGCGCTGGCGGGACAGGGCATCAGCCTCGTTTCGTATGCGATCGCCTACGAAGACCTCTGCAGCGGCGCCCTGAGGCGGATCGCCTGCTTCAGCGCCCCCTACCAGCGCGGCTACCGGCTGGTGGTCAGCCCCAGCAAGGAAGGCATGACCAAGATCGCGCGCCTGCGCGCCTGGCTGAAGGACGAGATCGACGAGATGCAACGCTCGCTGGATTGACGGCGAGGCCCGATTGATCTACCTTGAATGAACCTCAACCGGTGCGCTTATGAATTCAACCGCCAGATTCCTCGTCCTTTCCCTGCTTGCGACGTCGGCATCGGCCGCGCAGGAGCTGCGCTATGTGCAGAAGAGCGAAGAGCGCCCCGCCCCCGGCAAACGTGAACTGAGCCGCTTCCAGGAGGCGCTGGGCGCGGCGCTGGCGCGGCAGATGGGCCGGCCGGTGCGCTTCCTCTCGTTGCCGCGCAAACGCATGATAGGCGCGCTGGAAAGCGGCGAAGGCGACATCCTGTGCGGCTATGTGCCGGCCTGGGTCAAGGGCGACGTGTATTGGAGCCGCCCCTTCATCCCCACCTCGGAAGTGCTGGTGTCGTCAAGCCGGGTGCCGGCGCCGCGCACGCTGGACGAGTTGAAAGGCAAGCGCATAGGCACGGTGCTGGGCTTCCGCTACCCGGAAGTCGAACAACGCCTGGGCACGGAGTTCGTCCGCGACGACGCGCCCTCCTCCGACCTCACGCTGCTCAAGTGGAAGGCCGGCCGCTACGACTATTTTCTGGCCGCCCGCAACATGATCGACAGCCAGGCCGCCAAAGGCGCGCTGCCGAACGGCTACCATCTGCTGGTGGTCAACGAGTATCAGTCGATGTGCGCGGTGGCCAAGCAGGGCAACGCCGGCATCGACGAGGTCAACACCGCCATCGACGCCATCGAGAAAAGCGGCGAACTGGCGCGCCTGCTGCGCCTGCGCTAGTCGGCGCTAACGCACCAGGCACGGACGCTTGGGATCGAAACTCCAGCCGGGGATCAGGAACTGCATCGCCACCGCGTCGTTGCGCGCACCCAGGCCCATGTTGAGGTAGCGCTGGTGCGCCGCGTCCACCTCCACCATGTCCAGCTCCACGCCCAGGCCCGCGCTGGCCGGCACATCGACCATGCCGCCCTTGATTTGCAGCGGCGCCTTGGTCAGGCGCTGGCCGTCCTGCCAGATCCAGTGCGTATCGATGGCGGTGATCTTGCCCGGCGCGGCGGCGGCGACGTGAGTGAACATCGCCAGCGAAACGTCGAAGTGGTTGTTCGAATGCGAGCCCCAGGTCAGGCCCCACTCATGGCACAGCTGCGCCACGCGCACCGAACCCTGCATGGTCCAGAAGTGCGGATCGGCCAGCGGGATGTCCACCGATTGCAGCTGGATCGCGTGACCCAGCTCGCGCCAGTCGGTGGCGATCATGTTGGTGGCGGTCGGCAGGCCGGTGGCGCGGCGGAACTCCGCCATCACCTCGCGGCCCGAATAGCCGTTCTCCGCGCCGCAGGGGTCTTCGGCGTAGGCCAGCACGTGGCCCTGGTCGCGGCACAGGCGGATCGCGTCCTTCAGCAGCCAGCCGCCGTTCGGATCGAGCGTGACGCGCGCATCGGGGTAGCGCTCAGCCAGCGCGGTGACGGCTTCGATTTCCTCCTCGCCGCGCAGCACGCCGCCCTTCAGCTTGAAGTCCTTGAAGCCGTAGCGTTCATACGCCGCTTCCGCCAGCGCGACCACGGCTTGCGCATCCATCGCCGGCTCATGGCGCAGGCGCGACCAGCGGTCGGCCGCGCCGGGATCGCTGGCATAAGGCAGGTCGGTGCGGGTGCGGTCGCCGATGAAGAACAGATAACCCAGCATCGGCACCTGCGCGCGTTGCTGGCCGTCGCCCAGCAGCGCGGCCAGCGGCACGTCGAGGTGCTGGCCCAGCAAATCCAGCAGCGCGCACTCGATAGCGGTAACAGCGTGGATCGCGATGCGCAAGTCGAAGGTCTGCAACCCACGGCCGCTACTGTCGCGGTCCGCGAAGGCGGCGCGGGCCTTGTTGAGCACCGCGTTGTAGTGGCCCACCGGCTGGCCGACGATCAGCTCCCGAGCGTCTTCCAGCGTGGCGCGTATCGCTTCGCCGCCCGGCACTTCGCCCACGCCCTGGTTGCCGGCGCTGTCGGTCAGGACCAGCAGGTTGCGGGTGAAGTAAGGCGCGTGCGCGCCGCTCAGGTTGAGCAGCATGCTGTCCTGCCCGGCGACCGGGATCACGCGCATGGCGGTGACGACGGGCGTGGCGCTACGTTGAAGGGATTGGTTCATGTATCGGTGTCTTCTGGTTATTTGGATGGAAGCAGTTTCACTGCACCCTCAAGGCGGATATCGTCGGAGGCGCTGCCGACCATCAGTTTGAAGTCGCCGGCCTCGGCACCCCATACCAGCTGGCTGTTGAAGAACGACAGCAGCTCACGGTCGATGGTGAAGCTCACGCGGCGCTGCTCGCCCGCTTGCAGATGGATCTTCTGGAAGCCTTTCAGCTCCTTCACCGGCCGCACTACCGAAGCAACCATGTCGCGCAGGTAGAGCTGGACGATCTCGGTGCCCTCGGCCTTGCCGGTGTTGGCCAGGTCGAACGATAGCGTGACCTGCTGCGATGGCGACATCTCCTTGCTGCTGACGGTCAGGCCGGAGTATTTGAAATCGGTGTAGCTCAGGCCATGGCCGAAGGCATAGCGCGGCGTGTTGACGGAATCGATGTAGGCCGATTTGTAGACCACGTTCTTTTCGTCCGTGACGGGACGGCCGGTGTTGTACTGCGCGTAGGACAACGGAATCTGGCCGACGCTGCGCGGGAAGGTGATCGGCAGCTTGGCGGACGGGTTGTAGTCGCCGAACAGCACGTTGGCGACGGCGTTGCCGCCTTCGCTGCCGGGGAACCATGCGTAGACAATGGCGTCCGCCTGCTCGGCGATGGTGTTGAACACCAGCGGACGGCCTGCCAGCATCACCACCACGATCGGCTTGCCGGTCGCCTTCAGCGCGGCGAACAGTTGTTCCTGATGGCCGGGCAGCGTGATGTCGGTGCGGGACTTGGCTTCGCCGCTCAGGTCCCAGGTCTCGCCGACTGCCAACACGACGACATCCGCCTTCGATGCCGTGGCGACGGCTTCGGCAAAGCCTTCGGTGCCGCTGCAGCGGGTATCGCAAGCCGGCGCGTAGCTGACCTCCGCCTTGCCGGCGTGGCTGCGGATGCCTTCGAGGATGCTGACCACGGGCGCGCGGTCGCCCTCCACCACCCAGCCGCCTTCAAGGTCGCGCCGCGCATCGGCCAGTGGCCCGATGACGGCGATCTTTTGCGCGGCGCGCGAGAGTGGCAGCGGCTTGGCGCCGGCGACGCCGTTCTTCAGCAGCACCAGCGATTTCTGCGCCACGTCCAGCGCGGCGGCGCGGTGCGACGGATCGGCCAGCACGGCCTTCTCGCGCGCGGCGACCGAGTAGCGGTACGGATCGTCGAACAGGCCCAGCTCGAATTTCTTGTACAGGATGCGCTGGACGGCGTCGTCCAGCGTCTTCATGTTCACCTTGCCGGATTTGACGGCATCCTCAAGGTGCTTGATGTGGGCGTAGCTCTCCATGTCCATGTCGCTGCCGGCGTTGATGGCTTTGACGGAGGCGTCGGCCAGGTCGCTGGCATAACCGTGCGGCACCATCTCGCGCACCGAGCCCCAGTCGCTGACCACGAAGCCCTTGAAGTTCCAGCTGTCTTTCAGGATGTCGTGTTGCAGGAAGGCGTTGCCGGTGGCCGGTATGCCGTTCAGCGTGTTGAAGGAATTCATGAACGTCGCCGCGCCCGCATCCAGCGCGGCCTTGAACGGCGGCAGATAGACTTCGAACAGCTGCTGGTTGCTCATGTCGACCGCGTTGTAGTCGCGGCCCGCCACGGCTGCACCGTATGCCGCGAAGTGCTTGGCGGTGGCCATCACGGAATCGGTGGCGCCCAACTGCTTGCCCTGGAAGCCGTGCACGCGTGCGCGCGCGATGGCCGAACCGAGGAAGGCATCTTCACCGGCGCCTTCCATCACGCGGCCCCAGCGTGGATCGCGCGCCACGTCCACCATCGGCGCGAAGGTCCAGTGGATGCCGGCGGCTGCGGCCTCGCGCGCGGCGATATGAGCCGACTGTTCGATCGCCTCCATGTCCCACGATGCCGACTCGCCCAACGGCACCGGGAACACCGTATGGTAGCCGTGGATCACGTCCTGGCCGAACAGCAGCGGAATATGCAGCCGCGATTGCAGCGCCAATGCCTGGATCGCGCGCGTGTCTGCCACGCCTTTCACGTTGAGCATGGAGCCGACTTTGCCAAGGCGGATATCGGCCAGCGTGGCGGCGTAGTCGCTGCTGGTCGGGCCGGTGACCAGGCGGCCGGAAATCTGGTGCAGCTGACCGACCTTCTCGGCCACCGTCATCTGCTTCATCAGCGCGGCGACCTTGCTTTCGATCTGCGCGTCCTGCGCATGGGCCAACAACGGCAGCAAGGCCGCAGCCAGGGCAAGCGTGGTTTTTTTCATGGTCATTTGTACTGCTGCTGTTTTTGGTCGTAGTAAGCCTTCATCGTGTAGAAGGCCAGCTTTTTCTTGCCGGTTTCGGAGACCAGGCCCTTGCGGTTCCAGAAGTCCTGGTAGTACGGGTGCGGACGGCGCGGCGAACGGAAGTCCGTCAATACCCACGGCGTCATGCCCCGCAGGCCGGGGATCGCATCGAGCAGCTTGAACTGGTTCTTGTACAGCAGGTCCTGGTACTCCTCGCTCCAGCGGGTGTCGTCGTCGGCATGCAGGCCGCCCAACGCGTCGGCGCCGAATTCGGTGATGATCACCGGCTTGTTGTAATTGACCTTGAACGAGAACTTCAGCATCTCCTTGTTGTCGGACCAGTACCAGCCGGCGTACTCATTGAAGCTGGCGAGGTCGATCTTGTCGGCCAATGGATCTTCCACCGTCACCTCGTTGCCCTTGCGGTGCACTTCCAGCGCGGCGGCGACCAGGCGGGTATGGTCCAGCGAGCGCACGGTGTCGGCCAGCTTGCCCATGAAGACATTGCGCGCATCGCTGACCGGAGTCTCGTTCCCGATCGACCAGATGATGACGCTGGCGCGGTTGCGGTCGCGCGTGACCAGGTCGGTCAGCTGCTGGCTGGCGTTGGCATAGACTTCCGGCTTCTCCCACGAGATGGTCCAGTACACCGGCACCTCGGCCCAGACCAGGATGCCCATCTCGTCGGCCAGCTTGATCATCTCCTCGCTGTGCGGATAGTGCGCCAGGCGGACGTAGTTGCAGTTCATCTCCTTGGCCCATTGCAGCATCATGCGCATATCGCCTTCGCCGCGCAGGCGGCCCGGTATCAATGGGTTCTCGTCGTGCAGCGAGATCCCGCGCAGGAACACCGACTTCCCGTTCAACAGCAGGTCCTGGCCGCGCGTTTCGATGGTGCGGAAGCCGATGCGGTCATTGAGCTTGTCGGTCGCGCCGGCGATGGTGACGGTGTACAGCTTGGGATCTTCCGGCGACCAGTAGCGCATCCTGTTTTTCGCCAGCGGGATGCTGATCGCCGCGCGGCCGTCGGCGCCGGTGTGCACGGTGGCCTTGACGCCCGCCTCGGGGATGGTGATCGTCACGTCCTGCGAGCGCTGCGCGCCGGTCATCTGCACATAGCCTTCGATGCGGCCCATGTCGCCCTTGGCCAGCTGGATCTGGTAATCGGCGATGTAGGTGTCCGGCGTTTCGGCCAGCAGCACGTCGCGGGTGATGCCGCCGTAGTTCCACCAGTCGGTGTTGAGCGTCGGGATGTCGTCCTGGTGGCGGGTGTTGTCGGCCTTGACGATCACGGTGTTCTGGCCCTTCAGCAGGCGGCCCGTTACTTCGAACTGGAACGGCGTGAAGCCGCCTTTGTGGCTGCCAACCTTCTTGCCGTTCAGGTAGACGTGGGCTTCGTAATTGACCGCGCCGAAGTAGAGGAAGTAGTGCTTGCCGTCCTTGGGCGCGGCCTGGAATTGCTGGCGCATCCAGACCGTGCCTTCGTAGTTTTCCAGCTTGGCGTTCTGCGAGTTCCAGTCGCCGGGAATGGCCAGCGTCGGCGAGCCGTCGAAGCTGTATTCCACCGATTCGGTTTTGTCCTTGGGCTTGCGGTCGTCGTAGAAGCCGCCGGAGCCGGTGGCGGATTGGTCGAACGGCTGGTGGCGGTAGTTGTAGTAGCCCGCTTCGTAGGGATCGACGATGTAGTTCCAGCGGCCGTCCAGCAGCAGGTGGGTGCGGCCGTAGATGTTGTGCAGCGTCGGCGGCTGCTTCGCCGCCGCTGCCGAAACGACGCGGGCGCCGGCGGCCGGCACCACCATCGCCTGGCCAGGGGCCTGGTCGTCCTGCGCCCACGCCGCCGCAATCGCCGACAGGCAGCCCGCTACCATCAACAGCTTCAATACACTACGCATTATGTCTCCAACTTATTTGACACCGAAGTCATTCCCGCGTAGGCGGGAATCCATAGACCGCGTCCTGGCCGGCTCAGCATGGATTCCCGCTTTCGCGGGAATGACTTGCGGTTGTGTCAACTACTGAATTTGCCTTCGTAAGCAGGCGGTGTCGCATCGATGTGCAGGGTGAGGCGCAACGGCAGTTTATCCAGCGCCGGAGCGAGGTGCGCGCGCGCGGCGGCCAGCACGGCGTCGCCGACCGCATTGACCAGTTCCTCGCTGCGGCCGGGCGTGATGCGCATGTTCATGTAGACGAAGGCGCGTCCCTGCTCGCCGTCCGCCACCGCGTACTGCGCGGCCGGATAGGCCAGCACGCGGGTGCCCAGCAGCGGGAACACCAGCGTTCCGCCAGCATCCTTCAAGGTGACCAGCGTGTGCGACAGCTTCCTGCACAATTCGCCGATGTCGGCGTGCGCGTCGAGATTGGCGGTGTATTCGATTTTTAAGTGCGGCATGGTGTCCTTAGTGGTATTTGATGATCCACTTGATCGTCAGCGGTTCCTTCATCGTCAGCTTGCCGGTGCTGCAGGTGACGAGCGTCTTCATCGCCCCATACGGCGCCATATAATCCTTGCTGCCATTGGTCGGCGCGACCTGGCATTGCTGCAGGCCGGAGACGCTGTACTCGCCGACATCGCCCTTGGCGAAGGTGACGGTGCTGCCGTCAATAGCCGGCTGCTCGGAGAAGGACGCGAATTCCAGCGTGATCTTCTCCACCTCCTGCGTCCCCACCGGCGTATAGACGTCGTTGCGGGTCAGCTGTCCATGTTCCAGCGTGTAGGTGGTTTGCAGCTTGATGCGGCCGTCCTTGACCGGGCTTTTCTTGCCCAGCCGGTCCAGTTCATCCTGGCGATAACTGACGGTGTAACGCTGACCGGCCTGGCTGGTCTTGATGTCCTTGATCCACGCCGTGCCAATCAATTGCGAACCGTCGGCCATGGTGAACTTCGGCAGCAGCTGCGGATGCGCACTGCCGCTGTCGGCGATGCCGGAGACGATGCCCGGCGCGAACGGCAGCGGATAGTACGGGCTGTTGTCATGCTGGCTGATGCCGCCGTTGATGATGTTCAGGCTGACGACATGGTTGCCGTCGCGGAAAACGGTCAGCGCGCGGTCGTAATCGCCCTGCGCGAAAGTGGTGGTGCTGAACTGCGGGCGGTTCTTGTCCAGCCACGCTTGCAGGTCGGCCTTGGGCGGCGCGTCCTTCATGCCGGCCTTGTTCCAGGTGTCGTTGGTGTAGATCAGCTGGTGCAGCAGCGAGAAGTTCTCACCCAGGATGCGGTGCTTGCCGCGATAGGCGTCGGTGCGGCGGCCCTTGCCCCACATGTCCAGCGAGTGCATCGCCGGGTCGTACCAGAAGTCCATGTAGCGGGCGGCGACGCGCGACGAAAAGGCATACGCGTACTGCTTCTCTTCCGCCGTCAGCACGTCCAGGTAGGCGGACACGGACAGGATCTCGACCAGCGCCGTCTCGCCATACGGCCCGAGGCTGCGGCCGAAACTGAAGCCGTCGCCGGCGGTGTTGCTGACGTTGAGCGCGATGTCGGCCGCCTTGCGCAGCAGGCCTTTCAGCTCCGGCGTCGGCTCCATGCCGGTCTCCAGGAAGCGCTCGCAGATTTCCGCGATCAACAGGATGCTGTAGCGGTCGAAGCGCCCTTCGCCGTCGGTCTCGTCGGAGAAGCCGAACTTGCCCGAGTATTTTTTGTAATGCACGAGCATTTTGTCGAGCAGGATCTTGCTGCCGCTGTCGTCCTCCCAGCCCATCAACATGCGCAGGCGCGCGATGCTGAACGCCACGCCGTAGTAGTTGGTCGGCAGGTTGATCAAGTCATACTGCGGTACGGTGACAAAGGTGCGCCAGTCCAGCTGCTTGCGCAGCTTCTCCAGCGTGGCCGGGCTGACCGCCCGCTCCAGCAGGCCCGCTTGCTTCAGCTTGACCAGCGTCCCGATGTAGTAGTAGATGCCCCAGGTGTGGTTGTCCATGCCGACCGTCATATCGGCGATGTCGCGATAGTCGCGCAGCTTCTGCGGCAACGCCGGATCGTCCTTGGCGCTGTTCAGCAGCACGTGGCCCAGGCCCGCCGCCACTTTACCCGGCAAGAATTTGTCGCCCGCCTTGAACGGCGCGTAACCGTCGATAACGATGGCCTCCTTTTCCGCCACCAGCTTCTTGAAAAAATAGTCCAGTTGCTGGTAAGCGTGGTCCTGCACGATGCGGTTCATCGGCGCGGTCGCCTGCGGCGGCACGTAGTTGGCGGCGGTTTGCGCAGCTGCGCCGCCGGTGGCCAGCATGGCGGCCAGTGCGAACGAGGAAAGACGGAATCGGGTCGAAATCATGGGTGGCAGACTCTTCTTGGAAAACGTTTAACCGATGTTATGTGATTTTTCCGGAGACGTAAAGCGTCATGTGAAAAAACCCGCGTCTTTCCCGCGAAAGCGGCGGTCCGCCGATGCGGAATCCATGCTGAGTTTGCTAATGACGCGTTCTATGGAGGGAATTCATGCAGTGCATGGATTCCCGCGTTCGCGGGAATGACGGCCTCAGGGCTGGCGGTTGGCGATGGAGCCGCGCAGTATCAACTGCGGCTCGATCATGCTGAATGCGGCGGCAGGCTTGCCTTCGATCTGGCCTATCAGCTGCTCCATCGCGGCGGCGCCCAATCGCTCGCTTTGCAGGTCGACGGTGGTCAGCGGCGGCGAGGTGTAGGCGCCGAACTGGATGTTGTCGAAGCCCGCCACCGAGATGTCCTCCGGCAGGCGGAAGCCCAGTGTTTGCGCGGCTTTCATGAAGCCCAGCGCCATCAGGTCGTTGTAGCAGATCAGCGCATCCGGATGGTCGGCGCCGAGCATGATGGCCGAGCACAGGCGCGCGCCTTCCGGCGCCGACGGCGCGCCGGCGTCATGCAGCTCCAGCGGCAGGCCGTGCGCCGACAGGCACTCGCGGATGGCGGCCAGACGCTCCTCGTCGCGCCTCGACTTGGAGAAGCCCAGGTAGGCGATCCTGCGGTGCCCTTGCGCCACCAGGTGCCGCGCCAGCATGCAGGCGCCGCGACGGTCGTCGCCCGCCACCCATGGAATATCGTGCTGCGCCAGGTGGCCGAAGAACACCATCGGCTTCCCCAGTTCCATCATCCACTCCATCTCCGATTCCGCTATGCGCGAGATGACGAACATGCCGTCCACGCGGCGGCTCAGCGCCTCCAGCAAGGGACGTTCGCGGTCCGGGTCTTCATCGGTATCGACCAGCAGCAGGGTATAGCCGTGCTCCTGCGCCACGCGGTTGGCGCCCTTGACCACACTGGCGAAGTGCGGATTGGCCAGGTCCAGCAACGACAGGCCGATGCTCTTGGTGCGACCGGTGATCATCGACGCCGCCAGCGGGTTGGAACGGTAGCCCAGGTCGGCGATGACCTGCGTGATGGTCGCTTCCACGCCCGCCGAAAAACGCTGCGCGCCGTTGACGAACTTGGACACGGTGGCGGTGGAAACGCCGGCGGCGGCGGCCACGTCGCGGATGGTGGGTACGGGTTTTTTCATCAATCCAGTCAATCGATTTCTATTTTAATGGGCCATCCACTTCGATCTTAGCACGGCAAATCCGCCACACACCATGCTCTCACTGACACGAAAGCGATTGACCACGAAAATAAAATCGATATACTTGCGATTAAACGTTTAACTACAAAACACAAAAATGACCAATACCTCTAGCGCAAAACCATTCAAACGCATCCTCCTGACCGGCGCCGGCGGCGGCCTGGGCACCATCCTGCGCGAGCGCGCCAAGGCCTGGGCCGACGTGGTGCGCCTGAACGACGTCAAGGACCTGGGCCCAGCGCGCGAAGGCGAGGAGATCGTCATCGGCGACCTGGGCGACCGTGACGGCGTGCTAAAAATGATGGAAGGCGTGGACGCCGTGCTGCACTTCGGCGGCATCTCGGTGGAAGACAAGTTCGAACCCATCATGAACGCCAACATCCTCGGCCTGCATCATCTGTACGAGGCGGTGCACAAGTGCGGCGTCAAGCGCGTGATCTACGCCAGCTCCAGCCACGTGGTGGGCTACTACGAAACCACGCAGCTGGTCGACGCCAGCATGCCGCTGCGTCCCGACGGTTTCTACGGCGTGTCGAAGGCCTTCGGCGAAGCGCTGTCGCGCTACTACTACGACCGCTTCGGCACCGAGACCGTGTGCCTGCGCATCGGCTCCTCCTTCCCGGAACCGAAGAACAGCCGTATGATGGTCACCTACCTGGCCTACGACGACCTGGTGGAACTGATCCGCTGCTCGCTGTTCACGCCGCGCGTCGGCCACACGATCACCTTCGGCACCTCGGACAATCCGACCAAGTGGTGGGACAACAAGCACGCCTCGCACCTGGGCTATGTGCCCAAGCACAGCTCCGGCCAGTTCGCCGGCAATTTCCCCGACAGCGCAGCCTATCCGGCCGCCGGCGATGCGCCGACCATCTACCAGGGAGGCCCGTTCGTCACCGCAGGACCCATGTACAAATAAAACTCAACGAGACACCTACATGAAACCAACGTATCTGCACGCCGCCGTGCTGGCCGCCTTCGTGGCCGCACTGCCCGCAACACCAGTATTCGCCGGCGAAGCACCGGCCACCGAAACGGCCGCGCCATCTGCCGCCATCAATCCGAAAGCGGTGTTGAACGCGATGGAGCGCGTGGCCGACTGGCAGCTGGCCAACCCCAGCAAGCACCGCACCGACGACTGGACGCAGGCGGTAGGCGATACCGGTTTCATGGCCTTGGTGGGTATCTCAGGCGACCGCAAATACCGCGACGCCATGATCGCCATCGGCGACAAAAACCAATGGGCGCTGGGCCCCAAGCACTACCACGCGGATGACCACATCATCGGCCAGACCTACGCCGAGCTGTATCTGCAATTGCGCGATCCGAAGATGATCGCCGCCATGCGCGCCAGCTTTGACGACATCCTAGCCAACCGCCGCAACGGCACGCTGGACTTCACCGTGCCGGGCAACCAGGACCGTTGGTCGTGGTGCGACGCGCTGTTCATGGGCCCTCCGACCTGGCTGCGCCTGTGGGCCATCACCGGCGACCAGCGCTACCTGGACTTCGCCGTCAGCGAATGGTGGGCGACGTCCGACTACCTGTACGACAAGGAAGCGCACCTCTACTTCCGCGACAGTAAATACTTCGACAAGCGTGAAGCCAATGGCCAGAAGGTCTACTGGGGACGCGGCAACGGCTGGGTGATGGGTGGCCTGGTGCGCATGCTGCAATACCTGCCGGCCAAGCACCCTGCCCGTCCGCGCTTCGAGCAGCAGTACAAGGAGATGTCGGCCAAGTTGTTGACGCTGCAGCAGCCGGACGGCCTGTGGCGCGCCAGCCTGCTGGACCCGGCCAGCTATCCGCTGAAGGAATCGAGCGGCTCGGCGCTGTATGCCTATGCCTTTGCCTGGGGCGTCAACCAAGGCCTGCTGGACGCCAGGACCTACAAGCCCGCCGTGCAGAAGGTGTGGAGCGCGCTGGTCGCCAACGTGCAGGCCGACGGCAAGCTGACCCACGTGCAGCCGATCGGCCAGGATCCCAAGTCGTTCGACAACGACGCCACCGAGGTCTATGGCGTCGGCGGCTTCCTGCTGGCCGGCAGCGAGGTGTATCGCATGGCGGTGCTGGACAAGGCCAGGCCGCAGACGGTCAGCGTGGCCAACGGCACCGACGGCCTGCGCGGCGATGAACTGGTGGAAGTCACCCCGGGCGTCAAGGCGCCGGTGGTGATGGATGCCGCGACGTCGGCGATCCTCAATTCCCAGGTGATAGGCAAGCAGTTGCTGTTCTCCGTGAACGTGCCGGCCGGCGATACGCGCCGCTACCTGGTGCTGCCGGCCGAACGCGTGGCCGCCGTACCGCCGGCCGATGTGAAGACGCATGCGCGCTTCGTACCGGAACGGCTGGACGACTTCGCGTGGGAAAGCGACCGCACCGTGCACCGTGTCTATGGTCCGGCCATCATCAAGGATCCGAAGGAACACCTGATCAGCAGCGGCGTGGACGTGTGGGTCAAGCGCGTGCGCTACCCGGTGGTGGACAAGTGGTACCAGAACGGCGCCTATCACAAGGATGCCGGCGAAGGCCTGGACTACTACCACGTGGGCCAGAACCGCGGCTGCGGCGGCACCACCATCTATACCGGCAATGCACTGCATAACTCCTCCAACTACCAGAGCTGGAAGGTGCTGGCCGACGGTCCGCTGCGCTCCGTGTTCGAACTCAGTTTCGGCAAATGGGACGCGGGCAACGGCCGCATGGTCTCCGAGGTGAAGCGCTTCTCGATCGACGCCGGATCCAACATGACCCGCGTCGAAAGCCGCTACAGCGCCGGCGGCAAAGGCCCGCTGACAGTAGGCGTGGGCATCGTGCAGCGCGACGGACAGGGCGAATACGTGACAGACGCCGCCGGCGGCTGGGCCAGTTACTGGGAACCGCAACACGGCGACGACGGCATCATCGGCTGCGGCGTGATCCTGCCGGCCGGCGCCAGCGGCTACGCCGTCACCGACGGCCAGCAACTGACGCTGGGCATGGCCCAAGCGGGCAAGCCTTTCGTCTACTACTTCGGCGCGGGGTGGAACAAGAGCGGCGATTTCGCCGACGGCGCGGCATGGCAAGCCTACGTGCGCAACTACGCGCAGAAGCTGAAGGCGCCACTGAAGGTCAGTACCAAGTAAGCGCACCACCGCCGGCAGTCCATGAGATTGCCGGCGTATTTTTTGACCATAAGTGGAAGCGATTCCACAAAGCACTTAATAAACTGGAGACCTCATGAAACCTGCCATCCCTGCGCTGCGGCCCATCACGGCCGCAGTCGCACTTGCCCTACCCTTGCTCGGCCTCAGCGCCGCCTCCGCCCAACAAGCCACCCCGGCCGACAGCGGCAAGCTCGAATCGGTGGTCGTCACCGCCAACAAGCGCGCCCAGAACCTGCAGGACGTACCGGCCTCGATCACCGTGCTGGGCGACGCCGTGCTGCAACGCTCCAACGTACGCGACCTGGAAGACATCCCGTCGCTGTCGCCGGCGCTGACGCTGTCCTACGGCAGCCAGCCGGGCAACTTCAGCATCAATATGCGCGGCATCGGCACCTTCTCGCTGGGCATCGGCGTCGAGGCCGACGTCTCGGTGATCGTCGACGATATCCCGCAGGGCATGCAGGCCGGCGCCTTCAAGGACCTGGCCGACGTCTACCGCATCGAAGTGCTGAAGGGACCGCAGTCCACCTTGTTCGGCAAGAGCTCGATCGCCGGCGCGCTCAACATCACCACCAAGCCGATCGGCGGCCCGATCAAGACCACCGTCAGCACCTACCTGACCGACGACCATGAATGGCGGGCCGGCTTCAGCGTCGGCGGCGCCGTGTCGGACACGCTGCGCATGCGCCTGGCCGCCAGCAAGACCAGCTACCAGGGCACGCTCAACGACCTGAGCACCGGCGGCCACCTGAACGGCAGCAAGGGCGACAACCTCAGCGGCAAACTGGAGTGGAACCCGCTCGACCAGCTGACCGTCACGCTGACGCCGCACTACAACCGCACCGAGAAGTTCTGCTGCTCCAACGCCTACAGCTATATGTCGCCGGGCGGCATCTACCGCAACGCGCCGCAGTTGCCGGCCTCGCTGGTATTGAACGGCATCACCATCGGCCCCGGCAACCGCGACGTGCGCAACGATTACCCGACCGGCGGCAAGTTCCACGACATCGGCACCGGCGTCAAGCTGGACTGGGCCTTCGACCCCAACGGTCCGCTGGCAGGCCACACGCTGAGCTCGATCTCGTCCTACGGCCGCTATCACATGGACGACTACCAGGACAACGACAACACCGACATCGACATCCTGCCCTTCCTGTTGCTGCCCAACGGCCAGCCAACCGGCATGCACGGCGGCCTGTTCCAGTACGGTTCGTTCGACGTCCACTCGACCACGCAGGAACTGCGCCTGACCTCGCCGGACAAGGGCGCGGTGCGCTACGTCGCCGGCCTGTGGTACGGCAAGAACTGGCTGAACCGCGAGCTGACCAAGGCGCCGCTGATCCAGGCCTACGGCACCTCCTACGGTGCCGACGCCTGGAACATCAGCAAGGCCATCTACGGCCAGGGTTCGTGGGACTTCGTGCCGAACACCAGCCTGATCCTGGGCGGCCGCTACAACGACGAAGACACCGGCTACAACTTCCGCCGCTACACGGTGCCGCCGCAAGTGCACGCGCTGACCGAGTACTACCACAAGGAAGACAACGACAAGAGCTTCACCGGCAAGCTGGGCCTGGAGCACCGCCTCAACCAGGACAGCATGGTCTACGCCATGGCTTCGACCGGCCACAAGGGCGTGGCCTACGACCTGACGTCCGGCTTCACGGCAGCCACCGCCAAGCTGCCGGCCGTCAAGCCGGAAACCGCGAAGAGTTACGAGATCGGCCTCAAGCAAAGCCTGCTCGACAACCGTGCGATGCTCAGCATGGCGCTGTTCCGCACCAACTTCTCGAACTTCCAGCAATCGTCGAGCTTCTTCGACGCCGACGGCACTTATCGCACCGGCTTGAACAGCATCGGCGGCCTGCGCACGCAGGGCGTGGAAGCGGAAGGCAGCATCCGCATCACGCGCGAGCTGCAACTGAACGGCAGCTTCGCCTACACCGAGGCCACCATCCAGTCCTTCGAGAACGGCCCGTGCTACAACGTGCTCAACGCCACCGGCACCGGTACCGTGATCGGACCGGGCTGCGTGGTCAGCCCGAAGTACAACAACAGCAATGTGCAGAACCTGGCCGGCAAGACTCTGCCGAACGCGCCCAAGATCAAGATCAACCTGGGCGGGCAGTACGACCTGGTGCTGCCGTCGCAAAGTTACAACGGCTTTGTCGCAGCCACCACGCGCTACCAGAGCCGCACGCAGTTCTCGTTGAACCAGGATCCGATGACGATACAGGGTGCCTACAGCATCACCAACCTGAGCTTCGGCGTGAAGGACAAGCAGGACCGCTACAAGTTCACCTTCCTGGTCAACAACCTGTTCGACAAGCGCTATGCGGCCGGCCTGAACAACGGCTATGCCAACAGCAACTGGAGCAGCAAGGCGCCCAACACGCCGCTGGTGGTCAACACCACCGAGTGGCTGCCGCCGCGCGACTACCAGCGCTACTTCGGCGCCCGCCTCGACCTGACGTTCTAAAAGTTCATCTCCTCGCGACCCTGCCATCAGGTCGCTCTTTCGCCCTCCGTCCGCGCGGCTCCCCTGCGCAGACGGAGGGCTTTTTTTTTAAAGTGACTTAAGATAACGATATTCGTTCGGTAAGGCTTACCCTCCTATGGACACCACAGCAACGCAGCGGAACAACGAAGGCCTGACCGCCGGCCAGGTGGCGGAAAAGCTACGCGCCGGCGGCCCGAATGAACTTCCCACCTCGCGCCCGCAGAGCGCCTGGCGCCTGCTGCTGGACGTGGTTTCCGAGCCGATGTTCCTGCTGCTCGTCGCCTGCGGCGGCATTTACCTGCTGCTGGGCGACCGCAACGAAGCGCTGATGCTGCTGGCCTTTGTCGGCATCGTCATCGGCATGACGTACTTTCAGCAACGGCGCACGGAGCGCTCGCTGAACGCATTGCGCGACCTTTCCTCCCCGCGTGCCCTGGTGATACGCGACGGCAGGCAAGAGCGCGTCGCCGGCCGGGAACTGGTGGTCGGCGACCTGGTCCTGCTCGCTGAAGGCGATCGCGTTCCCGCCGATATCGACCTGCTCACCGCATCGAATCTGACCGTCGATGAATCCATGCTGACGGGAGAATCCGTGCCGGTGACCAAGCACGGCGCCGACGCGGTTGACGCCAGGGAAAGCCGCGTGTACTCCGGCACGTTGATCACGCAAGGAACGGCCAGCGGCCTGGTGATGGCCACCGGGCCGAACAGCGCGCTCGGCCGCATCGGCGCGGCGCTGGCCGCAACGGACAGCGAACTGACGCCGATCCAGCTGGAAACGCGACGCGTGGTCAAGACCGTCGCCACCGGCGGCTTGTGCCTGGCCGCCGGCCTGGCGTTGGCCTACTGGTGGCTGCGCGGCGATGCGCTGCAGGGCCTGCTGGCCGGACTGACCCTGGCCATGGCGATACTCCCCGAGGAATTGCCGGTCATCCTGACGCTGTTCCTCGGGCTGGGCGCATGGCGGCTGGGCCGCGAACAAGTCCTGGCGCGCAGCATTCCCGCGATCGAGCTGCTGGGGGCGACGACCATCCTGTGCGTCGACAAGACCGGCACGCTCACCGTCAACCGCATGGAAGTGGTCCAGCTGTGGTCGGAGCAGTCGGACTATGATTGCCAGGCGCCAGGCGCCCCTGCCTTGCAGGAGGAGCTGCACGGCTTGCTGGAATACGCCGTCCTGGCCAGCCACCGGCAGGCGTTCGATCCGATGGAATCCGCCATCGGCCAGGCCGGCGCCCGCCTGCTGGCAAACACCGAACACCTGCATTCGGACTGGGCGCTGATCGACGATTACCCGCTGTCGCGGCAGATGCTGGCGATGTCGCGCGTCTGGCAATCGCCGGACCGTTCGGAATACCTGATCGCCGCCAAGGGTGCTCCGGAGGCCATCATCGATCTATGTCATATGGAACCGGCGCGCGCGGCCAGCATTGAGGCGCAAGTCGCGGCGATGGCAAATGACGGCTTGCGCGTGATCGGCGTCGCCAGCGCCATCTTCCCGGCGGCCAGTCTGCCGGACAACCAGCATGTGTTCGATTTTGTCTTCCTCGGCCTGGTCGCGCTGCAAGACCCGTTGCGGCCGGAAGTTCCACAGGCGGTGGCGCAATGCCACGCGGCGGGCATGCGGGTGGTGATGATTACCGGCGACCATCCCGCCACCGCGCTGGCGATCGCGCGCCAGGCCGGCATCACCGGCGCGCAGGGCGGCCTGCTGTCGGGCGCCGACCTGGCGGCCATGGACGATGCGACGCTGCAGCTGCGGCTGAAGGACACCGACGTCTTTTGCCGCATCGCGCCGGAGCAGAAACTGCGCCTGGTGCAAGCGTTCCGCCACGGCGGCGAAGTGGTCGCCATGACCGGCGACGGCGTCAACGACGCGCCGGCGTTGAAGGCGGCCAGCATCGGCGTGGCGATGGGCGCGCGCGGCACCGACGTCGCGCGCGAGGCGGCGGCGCTGGTGCTGCTCAAGGACGACTTCTCCTCGCTGCTGCTGGCGGTCCGGCACGGACGCCGCCTGTTCACCAATCTGCGCAAGGCCATCGTGTTCATCGTCGCGGTGCACGTGCCCATCGTCGGCCTGTCCATCTTGCCGGTGCTGCTGGGCTGGCCGATGCTGCTGATGCCGGTGCATATACTGTTCCTGCAAATGGTGATCGACCCCGCCTGCTCCATCGTCTTCGAGGCCGAGCCCATCGAAGCGGGCGCCATGGCCAGCAAGCCGCGCCGGCCGGACATGCACCTGTTCGACCGCGAGATCCTGGCGCGCGGCCTGCTACAAGGGGGCGGCCTGCTGGCCATGCTGATCGGCTTCTACCTGGCCGTCAAATGGTCAGGCCAATCCGACGACATGGCGCGCACCACGACCTTCCTGACCTTGGTCTTGTCCAACCTGGGACTGATCCATGCCAATCGCAGCTGGTCGCAGCCGTCCTGGCAACGGCGGCCGGCGTCGGGCCGTTCGTTCGCCTGGATCAGCCTGGCGACCATGCTGTTGTTGACGGCGGTGCTGTGCCTGGACACCATCCGCGAGCTGTTCGCTTTTTCGCGGCCCGGCCCGGCATTGCTGCTGGCGTGCGGCCTGGCGACGGCGTCGAGCATCGCCTGGTTCGAATTGATCAAGCGCTGGTCTTATTCCGCCTTCACCGTCAGGCGCTTGATGGCGCGGTTCTTGCCGTAGGTGGCCGACACCAGCAACGCCTTGCCGCAGCGGGTGCGGTACAGATAGGTGCGCTCTTCGCCGTCGACCGTGCGTTGCAGCAGCTCCAGCGGCGGCGCGGCCTGGGCCGGACAGGCGCGCAGCAGCGACGCTCCTTCAGCGGCAGGCGCGGCCGCCGGATCAAGCGCCATGTTCGCCACGGCGGCGGCCACCTGCTGCGTCACCTCCGGCTCCACATCTTCTATCGGCTTGGGCGCCTGCGCCATCGCGCAGCCGGACGCCAGCATTACCGGCAAGAGCAGGGAAAACAACCTGTGCATAAGCTACCTTTGGTGGGTGATTTGGGGTCCATCTTAGCGCCGCACGCGGAGCGCCGCTATGTCTCATTTTTAACAGAATCCGAAAAACTGTCTAAAAACGCCCGATTTTACAAATGGCAAAAAGTCGTGGATATACTCGTTTGGCACCCACAAGGCTCGCATACCGAAACCAATAAACCAATACCTATAGGAGTTCATGCAGCATGCGCCAATTCGCCCGTCCCCTGATTGCATCCCTGATCGTCCTGGCCTACGCGGGTTCCGCGCACGCCGGCAGCTATTCCGTTGACAACCTGACGCTGTACTCGAGCACCACCGCCACCACGGCCGAAGACGCGCTGCGCCAGAACGCGGCCCAATTCGGCCTGCCGGCATCGCTGAACAACCTGGGACTGGTGAAGGTGCAGGAATCGCTCACAGGCAAGCACTACCACTATCAGCAGATGCTGCGCGGCCTGCCGGTGGACCGGGCCGAGATCGTCGTCTCCATCAGCAAGAACGGCCAGCTGCAAAAGATCTTCAACGAAACCCGCTACATCTCCGACAAGGTGGACGCCAGCGCCGTCAACCAGCTGTACAACCAGGCCCAGATCTCCGACGACCAGGCGCTGGACAAGGCCTGGACCAATATGAAGGTGCAGCACCCGCTGGTGACCGCGCCGTCCTCCGAACTGGTGTGGGTGACCACCAAGGATGGCGTGCAACTGGCGCGCAAGGTGCGCATCGAGGCGCAGATGCCGACCGGCGGCTTCGTGCAATACCTGAACGCGCATAACGGCGCCGTCATCGGCTCCTATTCCACCTCGCTGCCGCGGCGCGGCAAGCGCACGCTGGACGCCCGCGCCGAACTGGCCGGCCCGGTGCTGGACCGCCACGCCGCCACCAAGGCGGTCAGCGACAGCCAGGACGCGCATGGCCGCAAGCTGCAAGGCGGCGCCGTGGCGGCCGTCACGCCGTCGGGCATCAACGGTTCCGGCTACGCCTTCGATCCCGATCCGCGCACGGTGCTGAACACCGACGCGCTGACCGACACCTCGCCCGCCTCCGCCTTCGACGCCGCCTACTCGACCAAGACCCTGCGCGACCTGACCGTGACCGGCGGCGTCTACAAACTGAGCGGCCCGTTCGTCAACATCAAGAACATCGAATCCCCGGCCACGGCGCCCAGCACCACCAGCAACGGCGTGTGGACGGCCAAGCGCGGCAACAACGGCTTCGACGACACCAACGTCTACTTCCACCTGGACCAGAGCCAGCGCTACATCCAGTCGCTGGGCTTCACCGGCACCAAGTCCATCATCAACCGTCCGCTGGACGTCGACACCGACGGTGTCAACGGCGACGACAACTCGCACTACAGCGGCGGCGCCGCCGGTTCCGACTACCTGGCCTTCGGCCACGGCTGCGTGAACGACAGCGAAGACGCGGACGTGATCCTGCACGAATACGGCCATGGCATCCAGGCCAACATCAACAGCAGCTGGACCGGCGGCGACACCGGCGCCATGGGCGAAGGCTTCGGCGACTACTGGGCCGCGTCCTACTCCTACAGCACCCCGAACGGCAAGATCTACCACCCCGAGTGGGCATTCAGCTGGGACGGCCACGGCGCCTGCTGGGACGGCCGCATGCTGAACCGCACCGACGCCAAGTACAACGCCAGCAAGACCTACGCCGCGCACCAGGCGGTGACCGAAGGCGGCGTGAGCTTCCAGTCGGATGAATTGTGGTCGGCGCCGCTGTACCAGTCGATGGTGGCGCTGATCGCCGCCGGCAAGCCGCGCGCCAATATCGACCAGATCATCCTGGAAGCGCACTTCGGCCTGGGCAGCAACATCAAGATGCCGGCCATGGCCACCGCCATCGTCAACGCCGCCAAGACGCTGTTCCCGGCTGACCTGACCTACGCCAACACCTTCCAGGCCAAGTTCGAGGCGCAGAACATCCTGTCGTCGGTGGTCAGCGGCCCGACCATCAGCGAAGTGGAGAGCAACAACACCACCGCCACCGCGCAAGCGGTCAGCACCGCCGGCACCACCGTCAACGGCACCATGAGCGCCTCGTCGGACGTCGACTACTACAAGATCGTGCTGCCGTCCGGTAAAACGCTGGCGCTGACGCTGGCCCCGAACGCCAGCTCGGACTACGACCTGGAACTGTACAACAGCGCCGGCACCAAGGTCGCCTCCAGCACCAACGGCACCGGCGCGACCGACAGCCTGAGCTACGGCACCGCCGGCACGCTGTACGCCAAGGTGATCTACTACAGCGGCGGCACCGGCGCCACCAGCGGCAAGTACACGCTCAAGGCCAGCTGGTAAGCATCCGGCGGTCGAAATATCTTCCTTTCAACGCCCCGTTCCGGGGCGTTTTTTCGTTTGGCCGCCCAAAACCCCATTACGCTTGAGTGAGATTCAGAATAGCAGGCGGCGAACATGGTAAGCTTCGACCCCGGCGCTGTGACAGAGCCTCCCCTCCCACCAACTTATAACTTACTTCATGGATATCGTTCTCGCACTCAAAGCCCTGATCATGGGCCTGGTTGAAGGTTTCACGGAATTCCTGCCGATCTCGTCGACCGGCCATTTGATTCTGGCGGAACACCTGCTGGGCTTCCACGGCATGGAAGAAAAAATGAAAGTGTTCGAGATCGTCATCCAGGCGGGCGCCATCTTCGCCGTCTGCTGGGAGTACCGCGCGCGCATCGCCGCCGTGCTGACCGGCCTGGGCGACCCGAAACAGCAGCGTTTCGCTCTCAACGTGCTGATCGCCTTCCTGCCGGCCGCCGTGCTGGGCGTGCTGTTCAACAAGGCCATCAAGGCCAAGCTGTTCGCGCCGGTGCCGGTGGCGCTGGCCTTCATCGTCGGCGGCTTCGTCATCCTGTGGGTGGAAAAGCGCGAGAAAGACAATCCGGCCATGTCCCGCATTAATTCGGTGGACGACATCACGCCGATGGACGCCATCAAGATCGGCATCGCCCAGGCGTTCGCGCTGATCCCCGGCACCAGCCGCTCCGGCGCCACCATCATGGGCAGCATGATCTTCGGCCTGTCGCGCAAGGTGGCGACCGAGTTCTCGTTCTTCCTGGCGATTCCCACGCTGCTGGGCGCCACCGTGTATTCGCTGTACAAGGAGCGCGCGCTGCTGTCGACCACCGACCTGCCGCTGTTCTCGATCGGCACCGTGGCGGCCTTCGTGTCGGCCTTCCTGTGCGTGCGCTGGCTGCTGCGTTACATCAGCTCGCACACCTTCACCGCGTTCGCGTGGTATCGCATCGCCTTCGGCCTGATGGTGCTGGTCACCGGCTACACCGGCGCCATCGTCTGGGCCGATTAAACCTTAGTCGTAGTTTTGTTGTCGGAATCGAGTAGTAGAAATGGATCATCAGGAAAATAACGAGCGCGCCCTTCAGCTGCTGCAAACCGTGTTCGGCTACCCGGCCTTCCGCGGCCAGCAGGCGGAGATCGTCGGCCATGTCAGCGGTGGCGGCGACGCGCTGGTCCTGATGCCCACCGGCGGCGGCAAGTCGCTGTGCTACCAGATTCCCGCGCTGGTGCGCGACGGCGTCGGCGTGGTCATCTCGCCGCTGATCGCGCTGATGCAGGACCAGGTGGACGCGCTGGCCGAAGTCGGCGTGCGCGCCGCCTTCCTCAACTCCACCCAGACCTACGAGGAAGCCAACCGCATCGAGCGGCTGGTGCGCACCGGCGAGATCGACCTGGTCTACGTCGCGCCCGAACGGTTGATGACGGAGCGCTGCCTGAACCTGTTCCAGGCGTCGAAGATCGCGCTGTTCGCCATCGACGAGGCGCACTGCGTGTCGCAATGGGGGCATGACTTCCGGCCCGAGTACATCAAGCTGTCGGTGCTGCACGAGCAGTTCCCCAACGTGCCGCGCATCGCGCTGACCGCCACCGCCGACCAGCAGACCCGCGCCGAGATCGTCCACCGCCTGCAACTGGGCGACGCGATGCAGTTCGTGTCCTCGTTCGACCGCCCCAACATCCGCTACCAGATCGTCGAGAAGGCCAACGGCCGCAAGCAGCTGCTGGACTTCATCACCACCGAGCATGGCGGCGACTGCGGCATCGTCTACTGCCTGTCGCGCAAGAAGGTCGAGGAGACCGCCGAATTCCTCAACGAGAACGGCGTGCGGGCCATGGCCTACCACGCCGGCATGGACCACGCCAAGCGCTCGGCCAACCAGGCCAAGTTCCTGCGCGAAGAGAACATCGTCATGTGCGCCACCATCGCCTTCGGCATGGGCATCGACAAACCCAACGTGCGCTTCGTCTGCCACCTGGACCTGCCCAAGAGTATCGAGGGCTACTACCAGGAGACCGGCCGCGCCGGCCGCGACGGCGAGCCGTCCAGCGCCTGGATGGCCTACGGCTTGCAGGACGTGGTGCTGCAGCGGCGGATGATCGACGAATCGGAGGCCGACGAAACCTTCAAGCGCGTGCTGGGCACCAAGCTCGATGCGATGCTGGGCCTGTGCGAAACGCTGAGCTGCCGGCGCGTGCGCCTGCTGGATTATTTCGGCGAGCAGTCCGGCCCTTGCGGCAATTGCGACACCTGTTTGATCCCGCCGGTGTCGTTCGACGGCACGGTGCCGGTGCAGAAGTTGCTGTCGGCGGTGTACCGCGTCGACCAGCGCTTCGCGGCCGGGCATGTGATCGAAGTGCTGCGTGGCGTCGAGACGGACCGTATCAAGACCTGGCATCACGATTCGCTGTCGGTGTTCGGCATCGGCGCCGACCGCAGCGAGCAGGAATGGCGCGCCATCCTGCGCCAGGTGATCGCGTTGGGGCTGGTGACGGTCGACCATGAACAATACAGCTCGCTCAAGCTGACCGACGCCGCGCGTCCGGTGCTCAAGGGCGGGCAGAAGGTGCAGCTGCGCCAGTACCAGAAGCCGGTCAAGCAGAAGAGCGCGGGCCGCGCGTCCAAGGGTTACGTGGAGAGCGACCTGTCGCCGCGCGAGCAGGCCATCTTCGACAAGCTGCGCTGGTGGCGGGTGGAGACGGCGCGCGCGCACGACGTGGCGGCCTACATCATCTTCAACGACGCCACGCTGCGCGAGATCGCCAAGGCGCGTCCGACCACGCTGTCCGACCTGCGCGGCATTTCCGGCGTCGGCGAGAAGAAGCTGGCGTCGTATGGCGACGAGATCGTCGCCATGATCAGCGAGATGGAATAAGCCGGGCAAGCATCAGCCTGCAACCTGTAATTTGAGTAGTTTCGCAATGGTCTCGGCAGGAACTGGCTTGCTGAAAAAATTACCCTGCAAAATCTCGCAGCCTTCGCGTCTGAAAAACGATACCTGTTCCGGTGACTCCACCCCTTCGACTATGATTTTCAGTCGCAGGGTGTGGGCCAGCGTGATGATCGCGCTGACGACCGAGCAGCTGTCCTGGTCCTCAGGAATGCGCTCCAGGAAAGAACGATCAAGCTTGACCTTGTCCACCGGCAGCCCGCGCAGCTTGCTGAGCGCCGAATAGCCGGTCCCGAAGTCATCAATGGCTATCGTGACGCCCAGCGACCGTAATCGCGCCAGCGTCGCTGATCCCGGTCCATCGGTCTCGACCGCCTGATGCTCCGTAATTTCGATTTCGATGTCCTCCCCGGACAGCTTGTTTTCTTCCAGGATGCGCTCGACATGACTGGACAGTTCGGCATAGAGTAACTCGCGCGGACACAGATTGATGCACATTTTAAGATCCGTCAGACCTTGAGCCTGCCATTTCGCGAACTGTGCGCAAGCCTCCGTCACCACCCATAAGCTGATCTCCAACATCTGGCCCGAGTCGATTGCCAGCGCGATAATCTCTTCGATGGGATGGCTTGCCAGCGCCGCGTCCTCGCAACGTAGCAAAGCCTCCACCGCCACGATGTTTTCGCTGCCGGCATCGACTTGCGGCTGGTATTCCAGGCGAAACGCATGCGCCTGCACCGAGCGTTTCAGACTGGCGATCAGCTCGGCCTTGTTGTGTGCCTCGGCATCAAGTTGCTTGGAGTAATAATGGTAGCCGCCATGACTGCGTTCATTTTTGATTTTGTATAGGGCCAGGTCAGCCTTGCGCATCAGCTCGTCCTGGTCGTTTGCGTCGTTTGGATAGACGGCGATACCAATGCTTACGCCGATGACCACTTCATGACCATCGAGTTGAAATGGATTGGACAGCGCCTCGATCAGTTTTATCGCCAGGCTTGCTCCGACTTCGGGTGTATGCACATTTGCCTGCAAGACGACAAATTCATCACCGCCCAGGCGTGCTACAAAGTCGGAGTCGCGTATGGTGTCGCGAATACAGCGCGCCACGTGCTGCAGCAATCTGTCCCCGGTCTGATGCCCCCAACGATCGTTGATCTGCTTGAAATTATTAAGATCCATCATGTGAAATAGCAGCAAATTGCCATTGCGAACTGCCGCTGCCGACATTTCGTTCAGCCGCTCCTCCAGCTCCGAACGGTTGCCCACACCGGTCAGCAGATCAATCCGCGCCATTTGTGCACGCTCCGTTTCAACCCGCCTGCGTTCGGTTTCGTCACGGAGAATTTTCAGATATCCGGTGATCTCGCTGTTGAAATTTCGGATCGGGGTCATCACGCCGTCGGCCCAAAAAACCGAACCATCCTTGCGACGGTGCCAGCGGACATCGTCGCTGCGGCCGGTATCGCGAGCGTTGCTAAACTCCCGCTCGGGCACGTCATTGTCATTGTCTTCCGACGTAAAGATGAGCGCGAGTGGCTTGCCGACTATCTCGCCGGGCAAGTAGCCAAATACCAGTTCCGCTCCTTTATTCCAAGAGACGATATTCCCTCTTGTGTCGGTGGTGATAATGGCATATTCAATTGCCGAGGCGAATATCGCATCCAGCAAGCCGGGGTTGGCTTTGTCGGTCGGCTGAAGGGGAAATGTGCTGCGGTTTTTTCTGGTGGCCATGACGATCTCCCACTGTAGGACGATCGGCCAGAGTACCGTAAATAAGATGTGCGATTTATATGCCAGATCAATACGACGCTCATTTCCTTTGAACGGCCGAGTTAAACTCGACCGGCCGTCTCTGCCCCCCCCCCTGAACCTCTATATCCGGCATCGCCGGATCAGATACGGACGAAGTTGTGCGTCGACAGCGTGCCGAAAGGCAGCGACGCCAACGGACCACCGACGTCCAGCGCGCCCAGGTCGATCGGGAAGAAACCGGCGGCTTCCATGATGCCGCGCACTTCGGCCTTGGCGGCGGCGTCGTCGCCCGAGTAGAACAACACGCGCTTGCCGCCTGCCGTTTCCGGCTCCTTCAATACATTGACGTCGTTGTGGTTGAACGCCTTGACCACGCGTGCGCCAGGGACGAATTGCCGGATGACCTGGCTGGAGTGCTTGCCGCCCAGATCGACCGCCTTGATCCCATATGCCGCCAGCGGATTGCTGGCATCGTTCGCATCGGGCGACGTCGCGGGATCGAAGAACTCCACCGGGTTGGTGCCGTCGATCACGATGCGACCGTTCCACGCCGGCAGGCTGCCCAGCACTTTCTCCGCATCGACCCAGCGGACCGCAACCAGCACCATGTCGGCGCTTGCCGCTTCTTCCACCGTGCCAGCCTTCACGGACGGCCCCAACTCTTTGACCAGGTCGGCCAGCGAGGCAGGCCCACGGCTATTGGCGATGATGGCCGAGAGTCCTTGTTTAGCGAGAATGCGAGCGAAGTTGGAGCCGAGGGCGCCCGAGCCAATGATGCCGATAGTCATGATATTTCCTTTAAAGATTAAGTGGATAAACTGTTTGCTGAGTTGAATTCTAGGGCCAGGCTAATTCCAGCGTTAGTAGCAACCGGCTATAATCAGTTTCAATCATCACTTGAAGGTAAAGTCTTGGAAACCCTGGCCAACCTGGAATCCTTCGTGCGCAGCGCCGAGAGCGGCAGCTTTTCCGCCGCCGCCCGCCGGCTGGGTTTGACGCCGGCGGCGGTGAGCCGGAACGTTGCGCTGCTGGAGCGCAACCTCGGTGTGCGACTCTTCATGCGCAGCACGCGTGGCCTGACGCTGAGCGAAGCGGGCGAACGTTTTCGGCACTCGGTACAGGGCGGTCTGGATAATATTCAGGAAGCGATTGCCGACATCAAGGTCAATGCCGGGCAACCGGCCGGCGTGTTGAAGCTGAGCGCCGCGCCGGGATTTGGCATGGACTATCTGTTGCCGCTGATGCCGGCGTTTCTCGAACGTTATCCGGGCGTGATACCCGATTGGGTGTTCGACAGCCGTCCGCTGGACCTGATCGCCGGCGGCTTCGATGCGGCGATCGGAGCAGGCTTTGAGCTGCCGCCCGGTATGGTGGCGCGCGAACTGGCGCGCATACATTTGATTGCGGTGGCGGCGCCGGCGCTATTGCAGGGCAAGCGCCGTCCTAGAGATCCATCCGGACTTGCCGAGTTCCCCAGTGTGGTGATACGTTCTCCGTTGACGGGTCGTTTGCGGACGCAGGTCATGCGCAATAACGCCGGCGCCGAAGTCATGGCCAAGCAGCAGGCTATCATGCTGGTCAACGATCCGGATGCGCTCAGTCGCGCCGTGGTGCTGGGCCTTGGAGTTGGGTTGATACCAGTTCCACACGCTGCGCCGCACCTGGAAAGCGGTGCGCTGGTGCGCTTGCTGCCTAACTGGTATGGCGATGTCGGGGCGATCTCCGTGTATTTCACCAGCCAGAAACTGCTGCCGGCGAAGACACGCGCCTTTATCGATTTTGTTGTCGAGGCATTCCGCGCGCAGAATCTGCCGCAAATCCTCTCCGCCAAATAACCTGGCTTTGATTATGCACACACCAACAATTTTTACCCGTTACCTCGGCCAGCTTGCCGGAATAGTCGAGAAAGTAAAGCCACACCCGGAGATCCTCAAGGCACGGCTGCATGCGGAGATGCTGCCGTTTGCCTCGCAGGTGCGGGCCACCTGCAATTTTGCGCTGCGCGGCTGCTGTCCGCTGGCGGGCCTGCCGCCAGTGGGTTTCGAAGGCGCCGAGCTGTCCTTGGCCACGCTGGCCAAGCAGATCGACGACACCATCGCCTACATCGCCGCGATTCCTGCGCAGCGCTTTGACGGCGCGGCCGAACGCCTGTGCCATGACCGCGCCGGCTTCGCCGACATCGCGCTGCCCGGCGACGAATATCTGAACCTCTACATCCTGCCCAACTTCTACTTCCACTTCAGCATGGCCTACGCGATCGCGCGCAGCCACGGCGCGGACATCGGCAAGCAGGACTTCGACGGCTACCACCTGTACGCGCCCGGCTTCTCGTTCGAACGTCCCGCGAGCCAGGCGTCTACTCCCCTGCCGCCAGGCGCACCGCCAAACCGTCGAGCAGCAGATCCAAACCGAAGCGGAAGCGGGCTTCGAAATCAGGATTGAAGATATCCTCGCGCGCCGCGGCCAGGTGGGAAAACCTGGCCAGCGCCGCCGCCTGGAACGCCTCGGCACGCTGATCCAGCTCGGCCGCCGGCATCGCGTCCCGCGCGAGGCCGCTTTCCTCCATCACAAAGCCCAGCAAGAAATACAGCACACTAAAAGCGCCCCACGAGGCCAGCCGCGTGCCGGCGCCGGCCTCGCGCAGCGGCGCCATCAGCGCATCGCCGACCCGCAGCACATTGTCGGTCGTGACATACGTGCCGGCGTAGACGCGGGCGCCATCGCGCCGCGCCAGCAGCGCGCCGCGCATTTCGCCGGCCACCTGGGCCACCCGCTCGCGCCAGGACTGCCCAGCATTCATCGGAGTGACCGCCACATCCGCCACCAGCGCATCGGCCATCGCATCCAGCAGCACCTGCTTGTTGACGAAGTGCCAGTACAGCGAGGCCGCCTTGATCTCCATGGCGTCGGCCAGGCGACGCATGGTCAAGCCGTCCAGCCCCGCCTCGTCCAGCAATTCCAGCGCCTTGGCGACAACCTGCTCTTTTTGTATGGCCATCAAAAAATCCTTTGCATTTGAATCTAACGGTGTTAGTTTACTATACCTAACACTGTTAGATTGGAGAAAAAATGAAATCAGATACCGATGTGATCATTGTGGGCGCCGGTCCGGTGGGACTGCTGCTGGCCTGCGAACTGCGCCTGGCCGGGCTGGATGTGGTGCTGCTGGAACGCGGTAGCGAACCGGTGAGCGACTCGCGCGCGCTCAGCATGCATGCCCGCACCGTCGAGACGCTGGGCCTGCGCGGCCTGGCCCAGCGCTTCCTGGAACGCGGACGGCCGTTCGGCGTCGGCCACTACGGCGCGCTCGAAACCATGCTGAATTTTTCCGCGCTCGATAGCGGCTATCCGTTTCAGCTGGTGATACCGCAATCGCTGACGGAACAACTGCTGGAGGAACGGGCGCGCGAACTGGGCGTGCACTTGCATCGCGGCGCCGCAGTCGACGAAACATGGCAGGACGACGCGGGCGTCCACGCAACCGGCACCCTGGATCAGCAACGCTTCACCGTCAGCGGCGCTTACCTCGTCGGCTGCGATGGCGCGCGCAGCGCGGTGCGGCGGCAGGCCGGCATCGCCTTCGACGGCGTGGACGCCAGCATCACCTCGATGCTGGGCGACGTGCAGTTGCGCGCGCCGCTGCCGGCGCCGGCGTTGATGAAGGTGAACCAGGAAGGCCTGCTGATGATCGTACCGCTGGGCGACGGCGTGCATCACCGGCTAATCGTGCTGGATGCGCGGCGCCGCCACGTGCCCGTCACCGAAGCGGTCACGCTGGAGGAGCTTGCCGACGGCGCAAGGCGCATCGCGGGTTGCGACTACCTGCCGTCGAAGCCGCGCTGGTTGTCGCGATTTTCCGACGAGACGCGGCACGCGGCGCAATACCGCCAGGGCCGGATCTTCCTGGCCGGCGATGCCGCGCATATCCACATGCCGGCCGGCGGCCAGGGCATGAACGTCGGCATGCAGGACGCCTTCAATCTTGGATGGAAAATGGCGGCCGTGGTGCGGGGCCAGGCGCCGCAAGCGCTGCTGGACAGCTATCACAACGAGCGCCATCCGCTCGGCGCTCAACTGTTCCGCAACACGATGGCGCAGACCGCGTTGATGACGTCCCTCGACCAGCGCGGCCTGGCCCTGCGCGCCGAGATCAGCGGATTGCTCGAACAGCCCGAGGCCAACCTGAAACTGGCGCTGCAGATCTCCGGCCTGGGCATAGGCTATGGCGCCGCGTTGAGCGAACCGCCGGCGCCGGTATTGCCCGGCTGGAGCGGCCGCCGCATCCCCGACATGCCATTGGCCGGCGGCGGCAGCCTGCACGCGCTTCTGCACGAAGGCGAGTGGCTCTACCTGCGTTTGCGCGACGACGCACCGCAGGCGGTTGCTTGCCCCGGCAGGCTGCGCATCGCCGACGGCGAACTTGCGCCGCTGTCGGACACGTCGGACGTATCGGGCGCGTCCGGCTCATCGCATGCGGAACTGATGGCGGCAGGGCCGCGTGCATTGCTGATACGCCCGGATGGCTACGCGGACTACGCGTTAGCCTAGGCGACGATGCTGCGGTAGCGGCTGGGCGGCGCGCCCACGCTATCGCGGAAGCGGTGGCTGAAGTGGCTCAGGTCCGCATAACCGCAAGCGTCGGCGATCTGCTGCAAGGGCTGGTCGGTGGTCTTCAGCAGTTGGCGCGCATGCTCCACGCGGCGCGCCGCGATCCACGCCGACGGCGGCATGCCGAATGAAATCCTGAACATCCGCGCCAGGTGGTACTCCGACATGCACGCCAGCTGCGCCAGCATGCCCAGCGAGATATTCTGCCCAAGGTTCGCTTCGATGTAGTCGGCCAGCCGGCGCCGCACCACCGGCGCCAGCCCGCCGCGCACGCGCTGCAGCTGCTGCGGCATCGATTGCGACAGCAGCAAGTGGCTCAAGGTCTCATGCGCCGTCTCGTTGGCGCGCAGCTGGCCGTCCGCGCCTTCCCACGACATGTCCGCCAGGTCCGCGCACAGGCGGCCGATGCGTTCATCTTCAAAGTAGGTGCGGTCGGCCAGCGTGACTTCGCGCGGCTCGCGGTCCAGCTCCACCACCGCGCGCCGCGTGAAGTGCTCGGGCAGGAAGTAGACGTGCAGGAAGCGCAGCGGCCCGCGCACCGTCCAGCTGGACTCGTGCCAGTCCGGCAGCGTGCATAGGCGCTCCGGCGCGCCGTACAGGCCGGGTAGCTCGTCGCGCTCGGTGCGATAGCCGCCGCCCATGTAGTAGGACAGCGTATGGTGGCCCGGTTTGTTGTAGCTGGTCTCGGCCACCTCGGTGTCGCGGCGCCAGATGGCCACCGCCAGCTCGTCGCCCAGCCAGGCGAAGCGCTCCAGCACCGCATCCGTTTCGGACATGGTGCGGAACACCGCGTGCGAAATCAGCCCGTCCGGCGCGCGGGCGGGGGTGGCATCGGTGGCGTAGGAAGGGCGGGCTGGCACGGCGCGAACATTCAGTAAGAGTTGGCTTAAAGTCTAGCACGGAGCGCCCACTCTCCGCTGGCGGCCGGCCGATATGCGCAATTTCAGACAAGCGCCGCCCGCGCACACCCGGCATGCTGGACGCATGAATATCTTCCTCTACCTGCTCACCGTCCTGATCTGGGGTACCACCTGGATCGCCATCACCTTCCAGCTGGGCGTTGTCCCCGCGCCGGTATCGATCGCCTATCGATTCTGGCTGGCCGCCGCCGTGCTGATGGGATTTCTGCTCATCACGCGCAAGCCGTGGTGGCCGCCGCGCCAGGCATGGCGTTATCTGATCGCCCAAGGCCTGGCGCTGTTTTGCCTGAATTTCCTGTGCTTCTACTACGCCAGTCAGTGGATCACCAGCGGCCTGGAAGCCGTGGTGTTCTCCACCGCGCCGATCTGGAACGCCATCAACGGCCGCATCTTCCTCGGCCGGCCGATACGCCGCCAGGTGATGATGGGCGCCCTGCTCGGCCTGACCGGCATCGTGCTGCTGTTTTCACCGCAGATGGCCGGCCACTGGAACGACAGCAAGGTGATGATGGGCCTTGCGCTGACCTTGGGCGGCACGCTGTGCTTCTCCTGCGGGAACCTGCTGTCGAGCCGCATGCAGTCGCTGGGCCTGACGCCGTGGCTGACCAACACCTGGGCCATGCTGATCGGCTCCACCACGCTGGGCGTGGCGGCGCTGGCGCTGGGCATGCCGTTCGCGCTGGAGCCGAGCACGCGCTACGTGGGCGCTCTGCTGTATCTGGCGATCCCCGGCTCGGTGATCGGTTTCACCGCCTATCTGTTGCTGGTCGGCCGCATAGGACCGGACCGCGCGGCCTATTCCACGGTATTATTCCCCATCGTGGCACTGACCATTTCAACGATCTATGAAGGCTACCACTGGACGCCGACGGCACTGGCCGGGCTGGCGCTGGTACTGGCGGGGAATCTGCTGGCGTTCCTGCCGCTGGCCCCGCGCACCAAAGCGATGGGAGCCGCATAAGATGTGAGCCGCATACTACAGGGGAACGCATGTACAGAAACGTCGCTGCACTCACGCTGGCATTGGCGACATCGGCGGCAACGGCCGCCGAAGCGCCGGCCGACACCATCTACCGCAACGGCTACATCTACACCGTCGACGCGAAGGACAGCGTGCGGCAGGCGCTGGCCGTGCGCGCCGGCCGCATCGTCTACGTCGGCGACAACGCCGGCGCCAAGCCGCTGACCGGCAAAAAAACCAAAGTCATCGACCTGCACGGCCGCATGCTGATGCCCGGCCTGGTCGACGGCCATATGCACCCGCAATCGGGCGGCAGCCGCCTGCTCAATTGCAGCCTCGATTACGCCGCGCTGACGGTGGCCCAGTTCCAGTCGCGCATCCAGGCCTGCCTGGACAAGGACAAGAAATCCGACGCCAGCCGCTGGCTGGTGGTGGTCAACTGGTTCCAGCAAGGGATGCTGCCCGACGGCGTCGAGACCACCGCCGCCACGCTCGACGCGCTGAAGACCGAACGCCCCGTCATCGTGCGCTCCTCCTTCGGCCACTCGGCGCTGCTCAATTCAAAAGCCGTGCAACTGGCCGGCATCAAGCGCGACACGCCCGATCCCGCCGGCGGCAAGATCACCCGCGACGCCAAGGGCGAGGCCACCGGCCTGCTGGAAGACGCAGCGCAGGACATGGCGATGAACCTGCTGCCGCCGCTGACGGAGGCCGAAAACCTGGCCGCCTCCAAGGCCGCGCTGGCGGCGATGCGCAAGCAGGGCATCACCAGCTTCCTCGACGCCTACACCGATCCCGAAACCATGACCGCCTTCGCCGATCTGCACAAGCAGGGCAAGCTGACGGCGCGCGCGCACTTCGCGGTGCTGATCGATCTCGATAAAGGCGCCACGCCGCAAAGCGCAGTGGCCGAGCTGCTCAAGCAGCAGAAGCAGTTCGACCAAGGGCCTACCACCGTCAAACCGTCGATGCAGGTGCGCCACGCCAAACTGTTCATGGACGGCGTGATCTCCGCCCCGGCCTTCACCGGCACCATGCTGGAGCCCTACCTGGTCAACAAGGGCGCGGCCGACAAGCCGGACTGGCAGCCGGGCCCCAGCACCGGCCCGGCCAGCTACTTCTCGCCCGAAGCGCTGAAGACCACGCTGACGGAACTGGCCAACGCCCGCATCGACCCGCACATCCACGTCGATGGCGACCGCGCCGTGCGCGAATCGCTGGACGCCATCGAATACCTGCGCTCCACGCCGGCAGGCAAGGACATTCGCCCCGCGCTGGCGCACGACGAAATCGTCGCCCCGGCCGACTACCCGCGCTTCGCCAAACTGGATGTGACGCCGGTGCTGTCCTTCCAATGGGGGAAGCCGGCGCCCGACACCGTGGGCGCCCTGAAGGACTACATGGGCCCACAGCGCTACGCCATCGTCGAGCCGCAGGCGCTGCTGCTGAACGCCGGCGCGCGCATCGCCTATGGCAGCGACTGGCCGGTCGATCCGCTCGACGAATGGTTCGCGCTGAAAGTCGGCGTGACCCGCACCGCAGCTCCCGACGCCGGCAAGGAATACACCGGCACGCTGGGGCCGCAACCCGGCATGCCGCGCGCCGCCGTGCTGCGTGCCATCACGCTCAACGCCGCCTACACGCTGCGCCAGGAAGCGCTGACCGGATCGCTGGAGCCGGGCAAGCTGGCCGACATGATCGTATTGGACCGGAATTTCTTCACCATTCCGGCCGAGGACATCGCCAACATCAAGGTGCTACAAACTATGGTGGGCGGCAAAATTGTGTATCAGGCCAAGGGCATGCGTTAAGATGTCGGCCTTTAGATAAACAGGCATAAACAGGCCCGCCATGGAACTCGTCATCTCCCTGCTGATCATTGCCGTCACCGGCCTGGTGGTCTACGCGATCATCAAGACCAATCCGGCCAAGCCGATGCCGCTGCCGGCGCGTCCCGCCACGCCCTACGAACCCAAGCTGCCGGAAGACGCTCCCGCGCTGCACTGGTCCGACGACGGCCGCTTCCTGGTCGAAGTGGTCAACGAATCGCGCTACCAGGCCACGCTCAAGGCGCTGGCCGGCGACCATGGCGACCAGGCCGCCGCAACGCCCTACCTGGCCACGCTGGTGCCGGACGACGTCAATCCCTACGAAAGCGCCGCCGTTGCGGTCTTCCTCAACGGCCGCATGACGGGCTACCTGTCGCCCAAGGCATCCGTGACCTTCCGCGCGCTGCTGAAGCACAAGGACATCGAAGGCCAGGTCACCAGCTGCGAGGCGCAAGTGCGCGGGGGCGGTGTATGGCAGAGCGGCCACCTGGCCTATGTCGTGGTATTGGACATGGAGCAGTTGGAGAAGTGATGAAGGTGTTCACCCTGTCCCTGCTGATGGCGGCGGGCGCTGTATCAGCCCAGCCCTCGGCCCAGCCGCTTGTATTGCACTACGCGCAAAGCCCGCCGCTGCAATACGCCGACACGCGCGGCGTGCTGACGGGCCATGCCGCCACCCCTGCCATCGCCGCCCTCACCGCAGCTGGAATCCCATTTGTCGTGCGCCAGACACCGGCCAAGCAGCAGCTGGTGCTGATGCAGGCGGCCGAGCAGGAACCCGCCTGCATGCTGGGCTGGTTGCAAACGCCGGAGCGCGAACGCGCCGGAAAATTCTCGGAAGTGGTGTATGAGGACAAGCGCCCGTTCGCGCTGACCTGGAGCGGCAATCCCGCCATGCATGACGAGGAAGCGTTGAAGGATACGCTGACCAACAAGCAGCTGCGCGTGGTGGTAAAAAAAGGCACATCCTACGGCACCACGATCGACCGTGGACTGCTGCGCTACAAGACGCCGACCATCCCGAGCAGCGCGGACAGCCAGCAGCTGCTGGACATGCTGCGCCGGCACAGCATCGATTACTTCTTCATCACGGAGGAGGAACTGGAGGAAGCGATCAAGGCCTCGGGCTATCCGGCCTCGCACTACAAGCGCATCTACTTCTCCGACCTGTACAAAGGCTACGAGCGTCGCCTGTGGTGCAGCAAGTCGGTGCCGGACGAGACGTTCAAACGCTTGAACGCCGCCATCGTCCGGCTGCGCAAATAACTACTTCTTGGTGAAGACCAGGTCCCACACGCCGTGGCCCAGTTTCAGGCCGCGGTTTTCAAACTTGGTCAGCGGACGATAAGCCGGCTGCGGCGCATAGCCGTCGGCGGTGTTCTGCAGGCCCTCTTCCGCGCCCAGCACTTCCAGCATCTGCACCGCGTAGTCTTCCCAGTCGGTGGCGCAATGCAGGTAGCCGCCCACGGCCAGCTTCTGCACCAGCAGCTTGACGAACGGCGACTGGATCAGGCGGCGCTTGTTGTGGCGCGCCTTGTGCCATGGATCCGGGAAGTAGATATGCACGCCGTGCAGCGAGCCGTCCGGGATCATCTGGTTCAGCACTTCCACCGCATCGTGCTGGATCGCCTTCAGGTTGGTCAGGCCCTGTTCCTCGATCAGCTTGAGCAGGCTGCCCACGCCGGGCGTATGCACTTCCACGCCGATGAAGTCCTTCTCCGGCATCACGCCGGCGATGTGCGCCGTGGTGCCGCCCATGCCGAAGCCGATCTCCAGCACCACCGGCGCCTTGCGGCCGAAGGCCTGCTCATAGTCGAGCGGCGTCTTGGCGTATTCGATCATGTACTTCGGGCTCAATTCCTCCAGCGCGCGCGCCTGTGCGGTCGACAGGCGGCCTGCACGCGTGACGAAGCTGCGGATGCGGTGTTCGGTCGGGTCGTAGAGCATCGGCCGCGCTGGGCCGTCTTTAGGGGTATCGGAAGACATGGGATGAAATGAGTCGATGAATTATGAGGCAGCATTATATCAGCCACCTCGCAGCCGCCCCGCAGCCCCATTTCAGCAAAAGATTGACACCCCGTTTGACTTGAGGTCTAATCGAGTCAGGAGGCGTGAAATCGTTTTCAAACGTCAAAATGCCCTGTTTCGCACCCTGTTAATCCACAAAAACGACTACCCATGACCGATTTCACTCAATTTCCTCCCTCATTCATCTGGGGCGTCGCCACCAGCGCCTTCCAGATTGAAGGCGGCGCTGCCGCCGACGGCAAAGGCCCGTCGATCTGGGACACCTTCAGCCACTCGCCCGGCAAAGTCATCGACGGCAGCAACGGCGACATCGCCTGCGACCACTACCACCGCTACCCGGAAGACGTAGCCATCATGTCGGGCATGGGCGTGGACGCCTACCGCTTCTCGATGGCCTGGTCGCGCGTGCAGCCAACGGGCAAAGGCGCCTGGAACGAAGCCGGCTTCGCTTTCTACGACCGGCTGCTGTCCGAGCTGGAAGCCAAGGGCATCGACGCCCACGTCACCCTCTACCACTGGGACCTGCCGCAAGGCCTGCAGGACGACGGCGGCTGGCTCAATCGCGACACCGCCTACCGCTTTGCCGACTATGCCGGCGAAGTGGCGCGTCGTTTTGGCTCGCGCTTGAAAACGATTGCAACGCACAACGAGCCGTGGTGCACGGCCAACCTGGGCTACGGCAACGCGCAGTTCGCGCCGGGCGTGGCGGATCCGAAGCAAGCGATCCAGGTATCGCACCACCTGCTGCTGTCGCACGGGCTGGCGATGCAGGCCATGCGCGCGGTCGGCAGCCCGGCGCAGCTGGGCATCGTGCTCAATCAGTGGACCGCCGACGCGGCCACCGACAGCGCGGCCGACAAGGCGCTGGCGGAATTCGAATACGCCCGCTCGGTGCAGTGGTTCATGGACCCCATCTTCAAGGGCAAGTACCCGGAACTGGCGCTGCAAGGCCACGGAGACAACGCGCCGGAGATCCACGAGAACGACTTCAAGGACATTCAGCACAAGATCGACTTCCTCGGCGTGAACTACTACTTCCGCGCTTACTGCTCGGCCGAGACGCCGCCGCGCCAGCCGGAAGCGAAGCTGGGCACCACCGACATGGGCTGGGAGATCTTCCCCGACGGCCTGACCGAGCTGCTGCTGAAACTGAAGGCGGAGTACGACCTGCCGCCGATCTACATCACCGAGAACGGCATGGCCAACCCGGACGTGATCGTCGACGGCGAGATCCCGGACGAGGCGCGCATCGATTTCGTGCTGCGCCACCTGAAGGCCTTGAACGACGCGCGCCTGCAGGGGGTGGATGTCCAGGGCTACTTCCTTTGGAGCCTGCTCGATAACTTCGAGTGGAACTCCGGCTATGCGAAGCGCTTCGGCATCGTCCACGTCGACTATGCGACGCAGAAGCGAACCTTGAAACACAGCGCGCACTGGTACCGCGAGTACCTGCTGAAACAAAGGCCGCAGCGCACCGCGCACGCGGCCTAGAGCAAGCGTTTTATCCCCGCCGGCGCAGATGCCGGCGTTTTCCTTTCTACAGGCCACAGAGCCTGATGCTTTACACTCCAACGAGAATAACGAGGACGACATCATGCAAACCGCACCATCCGCCGTGCCACCGCAGGAACAGCAAGCACCGCAGGCTTCCGCCGCCGCCAGCCCACCGCCATCGCTACTGCGCGCCATGTTCGCGCGCGGCACGCCGATGCTGTGGGTCCCCAGCGGCTATTTCGCGATGGCGCTGACCTACATGATGCTCACCAGCGTCACCTCCATCATGTTCAAGAACCTGGGCATGGACAACGGCCAGGCCGCGCAGTACGCCAGTTACCTGATCCTGGCCTACACCATCAAGCCGCTGTTCGCGCCCTTCGTTGAAATGTACCGCACCAAGAAGTTCTTCGTGCTGTGCGCGCAGCTGATCATCGGCCTGGGTTTCGCCGGCGTGGCGCTGGCGATGTCGCTGCCGGACTACATGGTGGTGATGGTGTTCATGTTCGGCGTGCTGTCGCTGGTCGGCGCCACGCAGGACATCGCGTCCGACGGCGTGTACGTCACCTCGCTGGACGCCAAGACGCAGTCGCTGTTCTGCGGCATCCAGAGCCTGAGCTGGAACATCGGTCCCATCGTCGCCTCGGGCGGCATGGTGTATCTGAGCGGCTGGCTGCATACGCACTACTTCCATCACCAGGCCGGGGTGTTCGGGCCGGAGTGGATCGAATCGTGGCGCATCATCTTCTTCATCGTCGCGGCGATCACCATCGTCGCGGCGCTGTGGCATATGCGCGTGATGCCGGACGGCGCCAAGGCGGAGAACGCACCGAAGTCGGTGGCCGAAGCGGCCTTCATCCTCAAGGATTCCTTCGTCACCTTCTTCCAGAAGCGCGACGTGTGGCTGATGGTGTCGTTTGCGTTCCTGTTCCGGCTCAGTATCGGGCTGCTGGAAAAAATCGGGCCCTTCTTCATGGTCGATCCGGTGGCGCAGGGCGGACTGGGATTGTCGAACGAGATGCTGGGACTGATCTACGGCACCTATGGCCTGATCGCGGTGCTGCTAGGTTCCCTGCTGGGCGGGATCTTCGTCGCGCGACGCGGGCTGCCGGCGACCTTGTTCGTGTTGTGCTGCGCGGTCAACATCCCCAACGTCACCTTCCTGTTGATGAGCATCTACCAGCCGCACGACCTGCTGATCATCAGCGCCGGCGTGGCGATCGAGAAGTTCTTCTTTGGTTTCGGTTCGGTGGGCTTCATGATCTACCTGATGCAGCAGCTGGCGCCGGGCAAATACACCACCACGCACTACGCCTTCGGCACGGGCCTGATGGGCTTATGCATGATGGTCACCGGCATCGTCAGCGGCCACTTGCAGCAGGCCTTAGGCTATGTGCACTACTTCTGGCTGGTGATGGCCGCCACGATCCCATCGTTCATCGTCACCTGGTACGCACCGTTCCACCACAAAGACTAAATCTGCAAGGCAGCAAACAAAAAGGCCGGCGCCAAACAAGCGCCGGCCTTTTTTTCCGTCATTCCCGCGCAGGCGGGACGGTCCGCCGTCGCGGTCTATGCGGAGCCATCTCTTACGTGCCCTGTACTGCGATCGCAAACTGTGTATGGGTTCCCGCTTTCGCGGGAACGACGTGCGGGGTGAACGTATAAAAAAACCCCTCGGCCTTTTCAGGACGAGGGGCTGGAAGACCACTACAACAACACTGGAACTACATGAAAAACTCTTTGCTTAGAACGACTTGCCGACGTTGATGCCGAAGGTGCGCGGCGGCAGGTACTGCGCTTGCCACGGGCCGTTGGCGTTCATCGCGCTGGTCTTGATCTTCGCGTCTTCCGCGTTGCGGATGTAAGCGTCGAAGTACCACTTCGAATCGGCGTCGAAACGCAGGCCAAGATCGGTACGGGTGTAGGCCTTCTGCTTGTCCGGCTCACCCAGGTTGAACACGCTCAACCAGCTGGCCGTTTCATAGTGCGCGCTGATACGTGGAATCAGCGTGCCGTTGGCCAGCGCGAAGCTGTGCTGGTACATCATCTGCGCGCTGAACTTCGGCGAGTGCGGCATGGTGTTGCCGGTGACGTCCAGGCACGGATTGGTGATGCCAGGAGCCGTGCAAGCCGGCAGCACATAGTCGTTACTGCCGCCGATCAGATGCTTCAGCGTGGCGTTGGTGTACGCGGCGGTGAACTGCACACGGTCCACAGGCGTGATCTTGGCGGCGATTTCCGTCTCGATGCCCCATACCTTGGCGCCTTCGGCATTGCTGGTCGCCAGGCCGCGGGTGCCGTCCGCATAGGTCACCGGTGCGCTGAACTGGAAGCCCTTGAACTTCTCGTAGTACGCCGAATTGTTCATCCGTACCGTACCGCCCAGGAAGGTGCTCTTCGAGCCGACTTCGTAATTGGTCAGCGTCTCGGAACCATATGGCACGCCGCCGTCCTGCAAACCGCCCGACTTGTAGCCGGTCGATACGCTGGCGTAGACCATGTTGTTCTTGTCGATCTCGTAGCTCACGCGTACCAGGCCAGTCAGCTTGTGGTCGTTGAACACACCGTCGTTACGCTGATAAGTCGTGAAGCCGGTGCCGCCGCCCAGTGGATTCATCGAAGGGCTCACAGGAATCTGCGGCGCATCCGAATTGCTCCAGCCGTTGTTGGTGCCGCCGATGTTCTTGCGTTCGTCCGAGGTGTAGCGCAGGCCGCCGGTCACGTGCAAGGCATCGCTAGGATTCCAGGTGGTCTGGCCGAACACGGACTTCGATTCCACAGTTTCCTTAGGCTGGATGAAGGAGCCCTGCCAGCCCACGGTGCCCTGCTGGGTGCCGTTCATGATCGGGATGTCGAAGCGGATGCCATTGTCTTCATTCGCGTAGTACAAACCAAGCAGCCAGTCCACATCGCGTTTGCCGGTCGACTGGATTTCCAGTTCGTGGCTATAGTTCTTGTACTTGGACCAGACGGTGTTATTGGCCTGGTAGCTGCCGTTGCTGGTGAAGCTGGTCGGGATGTTGGCGCCGCCATCCTGGTCGAAGGTCGACGAGCCATTGAAGCGCGAGTAGCCAGCGATGTAGGCCAGGCTGATGTCCTTGTTGATCTCGTAGTCGACACGGCTGCGCAGCGAGTGCGAATCGCGGTTGACGCTAGGCGCCGTATCGATCAGCGCCGACCAGAAGTCCTGCCCTGCGCGCGGGGTCTGCATCAGGTTCATGCTCGGCGTGCCGCGGTCCATATAGTGCTCGTACGCGACGTTCCACTTCAGACCCGGCGCCGGCTGCCACAGGAAGCTCAGGCGCGCCGCGCTCTGGTCCTGCGCGCTGTACTTCTGATTGTTGTTGACAAACAGGTTGGTGTTGATCGGCTGGAAGGCGATCGGGTTGCCCGGATGGGCGGCGTTCCACTTGGCGATGACCGGATCGGCCGCCGTGTGCTGGTCCGCCAGCGACAGGTTGGGCGCGGTCTGGTAGTTGACGTAGCCGTTGTGCTGCTCGTGCACCACCGCCACGCGCATCGCCATGGTGTCGCTGATCGGGATGTTGAACGCGCCGCGCGCGCCCAGGCGGGCGTAGCTGCCGTAGCCCGCTTCGAAGTTGCCGGAGTTGCTGCCGATTTCAGGTTTCACCGTCTGCATATTGACTGCGCCGACCGTCGAGTTGCGGCCCCACAGCGTGCCTTGCGGGCCGCGCAGCACTTCGATCGCGTCCAGGTCGAACAGCAGCGCGGTCGCGCCTTCAGGACGCGGCGAGTAGATGCCGTCGACGAAGCTGGCCACTTCAGGATCGGCGTATTCGGTCTTGGCGCTGTCGTTGCCGATGCCGCGCAAGGTCATGGTGATCACGCCGTGGTCGCCCTGGCCGGTGGCGGCAAAGCCTGGCACCAGGTTGACCACGTCCTGCAAGGTCTGCACGTGGTTATCGTCCAGCACCGCGGCGTTCAGCGCGGTCACCGCGACCGGGGTCTTTTGCAGCGAAGTGGAACGCTTGGTCGCGGTGACATACACCTCGGTGATGGTCGAGGAGCTTTTGTCGGCGGCGGCGGTAGCGGCGGAGGCCTGCTCGGCGGCCGGCGTTTCGGCCGGGGTGGCCGCATAGGCGGCGACGCTGGTGCCGGCCATCAGGGCGAGGATGGCCAACTGGATCGGGGACGGCAAGCGCTTCCCGGACTGCGGTACGTGGACGTTCATAAGTCTCCTTTTGCGTAGCGATCGCCGAGGGGGTTGGGCGGTGCCACATTTATCATCGTAGAAATCGATTTCATGTTGTTTGAAAACGTTTTCAAATTCACTGAAAACGATTTCGTTATTTGTGAAATCGATTTCATGGTACATAATTCAAATCACGGATGTCAATTTAAAAATTGTAGCGGCGTTGTTTCCCTGACATGCCAGACGGCGTTTCACGGGGCGGCCCACTCTACGGACGGAGACAAAAATAAAATGAAATCGATACCAGCACCAGTCAAAAACGTCCTGATCGTCGGCGGCGGCACCGCCGGCTGGCTGACTGCAGCCTTCCTGGCCCGCACTTTGGGCGCCGGCGCGGACCCGGACAGCGTGCGCATCACGCTGGTGGAATCGAAGGAGATCGGCATCATCGGCGTCGGCGAAGGCACCTTCCCCTCGATCCGCGGCACGCTGGCCGCCATCGGCATCGACGAGGCGCGCTTCATCCGCGAATGCCACGCCACCTTCAAGCAGGGCATCAAGTTCACCGACTGGGTGCGTCCGCCCGGCGCGCCCGGCAACGACCACTACTTCCATCCCTTCAGCCTGCCCAGCCAGCGGCCCGGCGGCCCGGAGCTGCTGCCCTACTGGCTGCAAGGCGCGGCCGCGCCGGGCGTGGGCTTCGCCGCCGCCGCCACCATGCAGAAGCGGGTGGCCGACGCGTCGCACGGCCCCAAGCGCTTTAACGACGCCGACTTCATGGGACCGCTGAACTACGCCTACCATTTCGACGCCGGCAAATTCGCCACCCTGCTCAGCACCCACGCGCAATCGCTGGGCGTGCGCCACGTGCTGGCGACGGTGGACCGGGTGGAACTGGACGAGCAGGGCGCGATCGGCGCGGTGCACACCAGGGAAGCGGGCGTGCTGACGGCCGACCTGTACATCGACTGCACCGGCTTCCGCGCGGCGCTGATCGGCGACGCGCTGGGTACGCCCTTCCGCAACATCAACGACACGCTGTTCGTCGACCGCGCACTGGCGATGCAAGTGCCCTACGAGACGGCGGACGCGCCCATCCCCTCCTACACCATCGCCACCGCGCACGAGGCGGGATGGACCTGGGACATCGGCCTGCACCAGCGGCGCGGCATCGGCTACGTCTACTCCAGCCGCCACACCGACGACACCCGCGCCGAGGAAGTACTGCGCAAGTACATCGGCCCGGCCAGCGACGGCCTCAATCCGCGCCAGCTCAAGCTCAATGTGGGCTACCGCGAGCAGCACTGGGTGAAGAACTGCGTGGCGGTCGGCTTGTCGGGCGGCTTCCTGGAACCGTTGGAATCGTCCGGCATCGGCCTGATCGAAACGGCGGCCTACCTGGTCAGCTACCTGTTCCCGCACGACGGCGACCTGGCGCCGGTGGCCAAGGTGTACAACGAGATGATGAAGGCGCGCTACGAGCGCATCGTCGATTTCGTCAAGCTGCACTACTGCCTCACGCAACGCAGGGACAACGCCTTCTGGACCGACAACACCGACCCGGCCAGCATTCCGGAATCGCTGCGCGACAAGCTGTCCATGTGGCGCAACCGCGCGCCGCACCGCATGGACTTCGTGGTGGACCTGGAGATGTATCCGCCGTCCAGCTGGCAGTATGTGCTGTACGGGATGGAGTATCCGACCGCGCAGTACGCCAACGCCAAAACGCTGCCGCGCTTCGACGAGGCGCGCAAGGAGTTCCAGATGATCGAGCAGATGTCGCAGCGCGCGCTGGCCGACCTGCCCACACACCGCGCGCTGGTCGAGCACTTCCTCCAGCGCGGCGAACGCAAGATCGCCTGACCGGTATTTTGTAGGCAAAACGCGCCCAGTGTACGGGCGCTAACATACGCGCGCCGGTCCACACCGCATGATGGTCTCCGCCACATCAATCAACACCACAGGAGAGACCATGCATACCCAACCACACCATGTCGGCGCGATGGCCAGCCACGAACTCGGAGACGGCTACGCCTCCGGAGTTTCGTGGGGCGCCGTGTTCGCCGGTGCCGCAGCGGCGGCCGCGCTGTCCTTCATCCTGCTGATACTCGGCGTAGGCCTCGGCCTGTCGTCGGTATCGCCCTACCAGTACAACGCCACGCCGCTGGGCGGCGCGGCCATCGCGTGGATCGCCTTCGTGCAGTTGGCGGCCGCCGGCATCGGCGGCTATATGGCGGGACGGCTGCGCGTCAAATGGGCCAGCATCCACGGCGATGAAGTGCATTTCCGCGACACCGCGCACGGCCTGCTGGCGTGGGCGGTGGCGACGCTGATCACCGTGGCGGCGCTGGGCGGCGGCGTGCGCGCTGTGCTCAGCGGCGCCATCGACTCGGGCGCCGCCGTCGCCAGCGCCGCTGCGCCAGCCCTGGCGCGCGACGGCGGCCGCAGCAACACCTACTTCGCCGACATGTTGCTGCGCTCGCCCAACGGCGACGCCGCGACCGACGCCCAACGCAACGAGATCAACCGCATCCTGATCACCGACCTCCCGACCGGCAAAATCAACGCCGACGACCGCAGCTATCTTGCACAGCTGGTCGCCAAGCGCACCGGCCTGGCGCCGGCCGATGCCGAGCAACGCGTGGACCTGGTCTACGCGCAGGCAGCGCAGGCCGCCAACGACGCCAAGGCCAAGGCGATGGCCGCCGCCGAGGAGGCGCGCAAGACCGCCGCCCATTCCGCCTTGTGGATGTTTGTCGCCCTGCTGCTGGGCGCCTTCGTCGCCAGCCTGTTTGCCACATTGGGCGGCCGCAACCGCGATCACGCGCGCGTCATCGTGCGCGCCCCTATTTAACCGGAGAATATGATGCGCTCGATACTACTGCTGTTACTCGGCATTCCCCTTCCCATCGTCATCCTGATCGCGCTGTTCGTTCACTAGTACGCGTCGTACTTCGGATCGCCCGGCTCCACGCTCAGGCGCCAGCGGTAGTTGTGGATCACGATGGCGATGTAGTCCGGGTTGTCGAACGACGCCGCGCTGCGCTCGAAGGTGGCCTGGTCGAAGCGCCACTGCGGCGAGTTGGCCTGCCATGTCGGCTTGGCGAACTCGCGGCGGTTGGCCTGGTAGCCCGCCTTGCCGCACTCGGTGGCGAAGTAGAACTGATACCACCAGCCGTGTTCAACCTGCGGCGACAAGGGCAGCTTGTTGCGCTCGCGGTTGTTGATCAGATAGCCGTTCACCGACACCATCGCCTTGCAGCGCTGCGGCCACAAGGCCGCGATGATGTTGGCCGTGCGCACGCCCCAGTCGTAGCCGGCCAGGATCGCCTGGTCGATCTTCAGCGCATCCATCAGCGCGATGATGTCCAGCGCAACCGCCGCCTGCTGGCCGTTGCGGAAGGTGGCGTCCGACAGGAAGCGCGTGCTGCCGTGGCCGCGCAGATGCGGCACGATCACCCGGTAGCCCTGCGCCGCCAGCAGCGGCGCCACCTCGGCGAAACTGTGTATATCGTATGGCCAGCCGTGCAGCAGCAGCACCGGCTTGCCGTCGGCCGGACCGGCTTCGTAGTAACCGACATCGAGCTCGCCGGCGCGGATTTGTTTGATCGGCGCCAGCGGCTGCGGTCCCTCGGCGGCGTGTGCCAGCGAGGCGAACGGCAGTTCGGCGGCGGCCAGGCCGACGGCCGCCAGGGCGCCGGTCCGTAGAGTGCGGCGCCCGGTATTCATGCTGCCAGCGCCAGTTCGACGTTGATATTGCCGTGCGCCAGCTTGGAGTACGGACAGATCTTGTCTGCGGCGTCGACCAGCGCCTGGGCCACTTCGCGATCCAGACCCGGCAGGCTGACGTTCAGGCGCGCTTGCAGCAGGTAGTCGTCACCGGTGGTGCCCAGGTCGACTTCGGCGTCCACCGCCAGGTCCGGCGGCAGCTGCACTTTCATCGCCCGCGCGGCCAGGCCCATCGAGCCGATGAAGCAGGCCGACCAGCCGGCCGCGAACAGCTGCTCGGGATTGCTGCCCTGGCCGTTGCTGCCGGGCGAGGACAGCTTGAGGTCCAGGCGGCCATCGCTGCTGCGGACGCTGCCATCGCGGCCGCCGGTGGTGTGGGTCTTGCCGGTATACAGTACTTTTTCGATGTTGATCATGGCGGATGTTCTCAAAGTTGACGGGAGGTATTTGTATCGCGTCCGATGCAATCGTATAAGATGAATAATACCTCAAGCAATATCAAAGTCAAGCACCTCCGATAAAATCGCATACGATGTATAATTTGCGATATCCAGAACAAGAAGGAACCGCCATGACCGCCCCTGCCCCAACCGAAGTCCGCAAGCTGGCCGACTTCCTGTGTTTTTCGATCTACTCCGCCAACCTGGCGTTCGGCCGCGCCTACCGTCCCATCCTGGACGAGCTGGGGCTGACCTACACGCAGTACATCGCGATCATCGCGCTGTGGGAGCAGGACGGCCAGACCGTGACCAGCCTGGGCGAGAAGCTGTTCCTGGAATCGAACACGCTGACGCCTATCCTGAAGAAGCTGGAAGCGATGGGATACCTGCGCCGCGCGCGCGATCCGGGCGACGAGCGCCAGGTGCTGGTCAGCCTGACCGACGCCGGCCGCGCGCTGCGGGAACGGGGACTGGAGATGAACCTGGTGGAGGCTTGCGGCCTGACGCCGGATGAATTCTCGGCGGTGCAACAGGCCGTCGCCACCCTGCGCGACAGTCTGATCAAGTCGACGCAGGGCAAGGGCTAGCAAGCATGGCGAAGAAGCGCTACTGGCTGTTCATCGGCTGGGTGGCGGTGATCATAGTCGGCCTGCTGTCGCGCAAATACCCTTTTTTGCTGCCGGCGTTCCTGGGGAAATATCCCGGCGACGCGCTGTGGGCGATGATGGTCTACCTCGCCTGCTCCTTCATCAGGCCAGCCGCTGCAACGGGCCGCCTGGCGGCGAGCGCATTGGCGATTTCTTATCTGGATGAATTGTCGCAGCTGTATCAAGCGCCGTGGATCAACACGATCCGCGCGACGACGGCGGGACATCTGGTGCTGGGGTCGGCGTTCTCGTGGTACGACATGCTCGCCTATACGATAGGCATCGTACTGGTCGCGGTCGTCATGGAGCGGGTGAAGGGAATCGAACCCTCGTCGTAAGCTTGGGAAGCTTCTGCTCTACCATTGAGCTACACCCGCATGCCACGCATTCTACGCGGGTTTCAGCAATGTTGACAATATGACGAAAGCCCCGGCGAGCGGGGCTTTCAATCCAGCATGGCAGGCGCGCAGCCTGCCAATGGCAATTACTTGGCGGCGCGGCGGCGCGCGGCGAAGCCGACCAGGCCCAGACCTGCCAGCAGCATGCCGTAGGTTTCTGGTTCCGGCACTGCCGACAGTTGCGTGAACTTGACCGAACCACCGGTTGCCGTCAACGCGTTGATATGCAGCTGGAAGGCGCTGAAGTCGCTCAGTTTGGTGTTGTTGAAGGTCCACGTCGCAGCTTCGCCATCGGTAAAGCGGCCGCTGTTGTTGGCGGTCCGGAACTTCACCTGAGTGGCGCTGAGGCCGTTATTCGCCAGCGAGATGGAGCCGGAAGTCGCGCTAAAGCCGACTGGCGCGGCGTTCTTCGCATCGGTAAATTGCAGGCCGAATATGAAGGGGTTGGTCGCGTTGAGCGCGTTGTTCCAGTCAGCCGACAGGGTCCACACCGTGTTGGCGCCCGATTCGGTGATCGTCAAATGAGCCATGTCCTGGCTGGCGAAACCGGCGACGTTGCTTTGGCCCAGAACGATGGTTTCAGTGGCGGCGAAGGCGGTCGATGCCGTACCAATTGCAGCAACAAATGCACAGGCGGCGATTACGATTTTCGAGAATTTCAAGATAGTCCTCTTTGGGTAGTGATTGCGCTGCAATGTGGGGGGCTTAAGGTCAAGCATCAACTAGTGATGCAAATATACCATAATGGTTGCAATATAGGAACTTACTTTTTAAAAAAATAATTTACTTGCCACGGAAGAAACCTTCCGTTGTAAAAAAGCACCATGCTATTTTGCTGGGCTGCAGACAAAAATCATATCATCTGGGAAATATTTGACACTTGAATCTGTTAGGATGCTAGCCACCCTCGACAACCCCATGCACAGGATCGCCCATGCGCAGCACATCCCCAGCGGCCGGCCGCGAAACCGTCCTTGAAGACGGCAAGCCCATCGTCACCACCACCGACCTCCAGGGCCGCCTGACCTACGCCAACTCCACCTTCATCCAGGCCAGCGGCTACGCCGACGAAGAGTTGCACGGGCGCCCGCAGACCTCGCTCTACCATGCCGACATGCCGCCCGAAGTGGACGCCGACATGTGGCGCACCGTGCTGTCGGGCCAGCCCTGGCGCGGCCTGGTCAAGTATCGTTGCCAGGACGGCGGCCACTTCTGGTGCATCGCCAACGCCACGCCGGTGATTGAAAAGGGCAAGACCACCGGCTTCATGTCGGTCTGCACCAAGCCCAAGCGCGAACAGATCCAGGACGCCGAACAACTCTACCGCACCGTCAAGGGCAGCAATCCGGACGGCATCCGCATCGTGCGCGGCGCCGCCGCCGCGCGCGGCTGGCGCCGCTGGACCCAGGCGCTGCGCGACATCACGCTGGCGCAACGCCTGGCCCTGTGCTTCGGCGGCATGGCCGTGCTCGGGCTGACGATCGCCAGCCACGCCGTGTGGACCTACAGCGCGAGCGCCCTGCACTGGCAGGCGCTGCTGATGGTGGCGCTGGCCCTGTACAGCTGGCGCAACCTGCACCTGGCGGTGGTGGCGCCGATCAAGGCCAGCATCGAAGCCGCCCGCATCCTGGCCGGCGGCGACCTGACCACCCGCATGGCGGTCGACCGCCACGACGAGCTGGGCCAGCTGCAAGCGTTCGTGCGCCAGCTGAACCTGAACCTGGCGTCCATCCTGGTCGACATCCGCAGCAACTTCACCCTGACCCGCAGCACCACCACCCAGGTGCGCGCGGCCAATGCCGACCTGTCGGCGCGCACCGAGGCGCAGGCGGCCAACCTGGAGCAGACCTCGGCGCACATGGGCCAGATCACCGGCACCGTCAGCCAGACCGCCGACAACGTCAACACCGCCAGCGGCGTGGCGAGCGAAGCGACCGCGCTGGCCGAACGCACCGGCGTGGCGGTCACGCAAGTGGTGGCCGCGATGAACGACATCCGCGCCTCGTCGAGCCAGATCGTCGACATCATCAGCCTGATCGACGGCATCGCCTTCCAGACCAACATCCTGTCGCTCAACGCGGCGGTGGAAGCGGCGCGCGCCGGCGAGAGCGGCCGCGGCTTCGCGGTGGTGGCCGGCGAGGTGCGCAACCTGGCCCAGCGCAGCGCGGCGGCCGCCAAGGAGATCAAGACCCTGATCGATGCCTCGGCCGGCAAGATCGCGGCCGGCGCCGGCATGGCCAGCGCCGCCGGCCAGGACATGGATGCGGTGATCGCCGCCATCGGCCGGGTGGCCGCCATCATGGGCGACATCAGCGGCTCGACGCGCGAGCAGAGCAGCGGCGTCAACCAGGTCAAGGACGCCATCATGCAGCTGGACGAGGTCACCCGCCAGAATGCGTTGATGGTCGAGGAAGCGTCGGCCGCCACCGGCGTGCTGGACCTGCAGGCGCAGGCCGTGGCCAAGGCGCTGGAAGTGTTCAAGCTGCCGCCGCAGGGCAAGCCTGGCAAGGCGTCCGGCAACCTGGCGCTGATCGCCTCCCACCCCGCGCGGCCGCAGCGCGCGGCGCCCCGGATGGCGCGTCGCGCCTAGTTCAGCAAGTTGAAATCGGCCCGGTAGTAATTACCTTCCGGGCCGTTGCCGGACCGTTGCAGATAGACGGTCTGCTTGCCGACGCTGGCGTGCTCGACTTCATACACGCCGCTGGCCAGCGACTGGCTGGCGTCCACCGCGAAGGTCAGCGAAAACTGGTCGCCCTTGGCCGACTCGAAGCTGCGCTTGACGCTCAGCAGCGTCATCGCCATCCCCCGGCCGCCCGGATACACATTGAAGCGCTCCTGCAGCAGCGGCAGATACGCCGCGCTGCCGGCCGCCGGCGTCGCGGCGATGCCGGCGCTGATGCCGGGCAGTGGAGCAAGCTTGGCCTTGCTCAGCTCGGCCGCGCCGCACAGGCCGCTGCCACCCAACAAGCCACCGGTGGCCAGCACAAATGTTCGACGTTCCATAATCGCTCCTTGACGAAGATTAGCTGCGCGGTGGGAAGATGCCCTGCAACGCAATAATGAAATTCAGCTCCAGGTAGGGCTGCATATTGTTGTGCGCCTGCCCGCCGCCGTTGGTACCGCTCAACACCGCCGGCCCCATGGCGTGCAGGGGCGCCGGGCCGATGTACGGCGGCGTCGGCGACACGGACACCGCCAGCGTATTGCCGTTCGGACTGCCGGTGGTGGCCGGCGAACCGGACGCCTGCATCGTGTGCGAGTGCGACGGCAGTTCCGTGGCCTGCAGCACGACGCTGGCCTGGCCGCCGGATTCACCCTGGAAGCGCTCGCTCAAGCCCGGCCCGTGGCCGACACCCAGCGGTGCGCGCTGACGCAAATTGGGCAGCGCGAAGGTGGATTTGCCGTCGCCGCCGTACATGGTTCCCAGCAGGGAGAACAAGGCCGTATTCTGCGAAATCGGCAGGATCTGGCCGTCGCAGGTGGCCCAACCGACGGGAGGAAAATTTCCGGCGAACATACGGATTTCAGCAAGGAATGGATCTGCCATGACGAGTCCTTAACTTTGGGATGGGAAGATGCCAAACAGCGAAATGATGAACTGGATCGCGAGGTAAGGCGCCATATTGTCGTGCGGCTGGCTACCGCCGCTCGGGCCGATGGTGTCCGCGCCCATCTGCAGATTCGGCGCCGCCGTGGTGTACACCTTGGGCTTGGGCGACGGCGCCGCCGGCACCCAGCTGCTGCCGTCGGTGATGTTGATCGCGCTGGCGGCAAGCGGCGGCGCGGCGGTGCTGGCGTTGATCACATGGTTGTGGGCCGGCATTTGCGCGGCGGTCAGCGTGACCTGCTCCACGCCGCCGTTCCCGCCGAGCACGTAAGTGTCGTTTTGCAGCGCGCCGACGTGGACCGGCACGCGCCCGCGCAGATCGGGCATGGCAAAGGTCTCGACGCCATCACCGCCATAGGTGGTGCCGATCAAGTTGAACAGGACTTCGTTTTCCGAGATGGGCCACAGGCTGCCGTCGCAAAATGCCCAACCCGCCGGAGCAAAGTTCCCCGCGAACATACGAATTTCACCGACAAAAGGGAAAGACATGAAGAGTCTCCTGAAAGCAGGGATAGCTTAGTTATGTGAAGGGAAAATGCCGTTCAACGCGATGCAGAACAGGCTCGGCGTGTAGGGCTGCCGGTTTTCATGCGGCGCCGAGCCGCCGGCCGAGCTGACCGTGGCCGGATGCAAAGTCGCGCTGCCGTCGTAGCCGTGGTAAATGTTGGCGCCGCCCGCCGGGATGGAGTCGAAGTAATTGCCGCTGGGACTGGTCGAACGCAGCGAGGTGGGGTTGACCTCGTTGACCGCCCTGACCGTGTGGCCATGCTGCGGCACTTGCGCCGTCGTCAAGGTGTGGCGCGCCGCGCCGCCGGTCGCCCCCGGCTGCGGGTTGTGCATCGGCACGCGGCCGCGCAGGTCGGGCAGCGCGAAAGTGTTGACGCCGTTGCCGCCGTAACTGGTGCCCAGGATGGCGAACAGCGCCTGGTTCTGGTTGATCGACAGCGTTTGTCCATTGCAGCTTGCCCAGCCCTTGGGAACGAAGCCGAAGCTGAACATGCGGATTTCGCCTAAAAATGGTTCGGACATGGTGGCTCCTGGTAGCGAGAGAGGCCGCGTTGGCGATGCCGGGCGGCGTGGGGAAAAAGCGCCGTCGGCGGACGGCGTTCAGGCGGATGGGACCCGGCTCAGGACGATCGGCGGCGCTTGGCGCGGCCGGCCAGCAGCAGCGTGCCCAGGCCCAGCGACAACATCAGCGCGGACGACGGTTCCGGCACTGAGGGCACGGAGATCACGCCGGTCCAGTACAGCGTCACATTGTCGATCGCGGTGTAGTCGTAATAGTTTTGATTCGAAAATTGCAGCCAGGTCTGGGGATGGTAGGTCAGCAGATTGGTGATCGTGATATGGGTCCAGTCGCCGTCCGTGTTGCTCTGCTGCCAGACGACTTTGCCGTCGAACAGCACCTTGGACTCGTTGACCACCGGATCCGTCGTGCTCGCATGGTAGCGCTGCAGGTCGAAGCTCAGCGTGTAGACATCGTGCCAAGGGGAGCCAGACTGCCCATACTGCCCGTCGGTGTTGACCTGCTGCCCCAGAATGCCGGCGCCCAGGTAGGCGCCATCGCTGAACACCATGTTGAACATGCTGGACAGCGGCGTGCCGGAATAATCGTAGCCGACCGTCTGCGCCGAGGTGTCGCCGCTTTGGGTCCAGGCCGCCAGCGTGCTGGAGGAGAAACTGCCATCGGCGACCAGGTTGGCGGCAAAGGCAGAGGGGGCGGCGAGCGCCGCAGCACACAGCAAGGCAGAAAATAACTTACGCATGGCTAACCTTCAAGACGAATGGAGGATATGGCGAGCAACAATGCGATTATTTTACGGTAAAAATTTCAACAAATTGTCATTATGATAGCTATTTTTAAAAATATTGCGCAAATGTTGTTTTTGTATAAGTAGCAAGATGCAAGGATATTGACAATCACTTTTCAGCGCTGCATCCAGCCCAGGCTGCCGGCGCCGACGTTGTGGATGTACAGCCGGTCGGCGGTCTCGGTCGCGCCGGTGGTCACCGGCGAAGCGCCGCTCGGGTCCTGCAGGTCGGCGACGATGCGGCCGTCCTCGGTGAACGCCAGCACATGGCCGTAGGGCTTGGGCTCGGGCCACAGCGCGCGCGGCAGGCGCAGCATCAGCTTGCGCAGATACGGCTTGTCGGCCATCTTGTCGAGATCGTTGCGCGGGCCGGACAGGCCCAGCCAGATGCGGCCGCCGGCGCCGCGCACCAGGTTGTCCGGATAGCCGGGCAGGTTGTCGAGCAGCACCTGCGCCTGCGGCGACGCCACCCGCACGTCCACTCCGGCCGCGTCGACGGCGATCTTCCAGACCCGGTACTTGCCGCTCTCGCTCACGTACAGCCAGCGCTGGTCGGCGCTCAGCAACACGCCGTTGGAAAAACTCAGGCCGCCGGCCAGCACGCGCGTGGCCTTGCTGGCGGGATCGTATTCCAGCACGCGCCCGGTCGACGATTGTTCCAGCACATCCAGCATGGCCGCCTCCATGGTGTCGCGCTGGACCGGGCCGAAGCGCTGCGAGGCGTCGCTGAAGTAGATCTTGCCGTTGGCCGCGACCGCCACGCCGTCGGCAAAGCGGATCGGCTCGCCTCCGACCTGGTCCGCCAGCACGCTGACGCTGCGGTCCGGCGCCACCGACAGCAAGCCTTTGACGGCGTCGGCCACGATCAGGTTGCCGGCGCCGTCGAAGTCCAGCCCCAGCGGCCGGCCGCCGGTGTCGGCATAGGTTTCCAGCGCGGCGCCGTCGGCATTCATGCGCAGGATCTTGCCGCTGAAGACGCCGGTGTAGAGCTTGCCGTCGCGTCCGGCCAACACATGCTCGGGCCCCACTTCTCCGCCCAGCGCAATCTGCCGCACGCCGGCCAGGCGCTGGTTGACCGCATGGATGCCCGTGTAGCCGGGCGGCGTGGGCGCGGTCCAGCTGACCGGCACGATGGGCACCGGCCACAGGCCGAGATAAGCGGCGACGATCAATGCGGCAAACATGGACACCTTGGCGATTTTTTTCATAGTGCGCCCAGTCTACGCAAACTTGATGCAGAATGGCAAAGCCTGTTTCAGCCAACCAGAGGATGTCCATGAAACCAGTTGTCGTCTTCAGTACCTTGACCATCGCGCTGGCCGTCGCCGCGCCGTTCGCCCACGCCCAGAGCGCGGCCGCCGCCGATCCGATCGCCACCCTGGTCGGCCAGCTCGACCTGGAAAAATACAAGGCCACCATCAAGAGCCTGACGCGCTTCGGCGACCGCCGCCAGGGCACCGAGCGCAACCGCCAGGCGCTGGACTGGATCGAGGCCCAGCTCAAGTCCTACGGCTGCAGCAACACCGAACGCCTGCAATACCAGTACACCCAGCCGGCGCCGGACGCGCCCGCGGCCAAGCGTGCGCCAGGCATCCCCAGCGGCGGCGCCGGCGGTCCCGCCGGCCAGGGCGGCAGCACCTTGTTCGGCAACCGCGCGGCGATCGGCGTCAACACCGATCCGCTGCGCCAGCCCGATGCGACATTGCGCGCGCTGAACGCCGAACAGACGCCGGTCGGCACCTCGCAGCGCGAGAACGTCTATTGCACCAAGGTCGGCACCAGGCATCCGGAGGAAATGTACATCGTCAGCGCCCATATGGACGGCATCGGTTTCGGCGAGGCCGCCAACGACGACGGCTCCGGCACCGCGCTGGTGATGGAGCTGGCGCGCATCTTCAGCGCGCCCGGCGTGCAGACCGAGCGCACGATCCGCTTCGCGCTGTGGAACAATGAGGAGACCGGCTTGAACGGCGCCACCGCCTACGCCATGCAGCGCAAGGATATGCAGGGCATCGAATCGCCCAAGGGGTCGGGCAAATATCCCGAGCCGAAATGGCTGGGCCTGATCCAGCACGACATGATGTTGTGGGACCACGGCATGCCGATCGCGAAACTGGATGCGGCCGGCAAGCCGGTGCTGGACGCCAAGGGCCAGCCGGTCTATGTGTCGCCGCCGGAGCAGCGGCGCGAGGCCGACGTCAACATCGAATACCAGTCGGTGTCGCAGCAGGCGGAAGGTTCGGCCAAGCTGGCCTGGGCCTTCCGCGCCGCCAACGACAAATACGCCAGCAACTACCCGGCCGCCGTCGGCTTCCACATGACCAACACCGACTCGACGCCGTTCATGGATCTGGTGCCTTCGATCTCGCTGCGCGAGAACGAGCGCGGCCAGCAGATCGGCGCCGGCTGGAATCCCAACTGGCACCAGCCCACCGACGTCTACGCCGCCTATTCGGACAAGGACTTCCTGCTGGGCCTGAACGCGGCGCAGACCACGCTGGCCGGCGTGGCCCAGCTGGCCGGCGCCAGCATCAAGCGCTGAGGCTTACGGCTTCAGGTAGTTTTCCGAACGCGGACCGTACAGCATGCCGTTCGGCATGCCGGCCGACAGCAGGCGCGAGCTGGCCACGCCGGCCACCGGATGCGAAGCGTCGGTGGTGCTGGCGATGATCTGCTTGACCGCGGCCGCCACCAGCGCGCCAACCAGGCCGCCGCCACCGCTGTTGCCGCCCTCGTTGTTGGAGGCCGAGGCGGTGCCGCTCCACAACAGGTTGCCGGTCTTCAGGTCGACCAGCTTGGCGTTGGCGGTCACCACCACTACGCTGTTGAGCACGGTGTAGCTGGCGCCGTAGTTGGTGATGGTCACGTACATCGCGGCATCGGCGCCGAAGATCTCGCTGAGCTTCCTGGCGTCGACCGCGTGGATGTCGGCCGCGCTGGTCAGGCCGTTCTGCTTGAAGGTCTCGCCCACCAGCGCCACCGGCAGCACGTAGTAGCCGGCCTCGGCCAGCGGATACGTCACTTGCGCGTAGAAGCTGTTGCCGGCGTTGACCTCCGGCGAATTGTTCAGCGGCGGCAGCACCACGATGGAACGCGGCTTGGCGGCCTTGAAGGCGGTGTAGTCATACGGCGCCTTCGGCGTGGCGCAGCCGACGATCAGCGCGGCCGGCAGCAGGCACACGGCCAGTTTCAGAATACGGTTCAGCATATCAGTTCACACCCTTGTTCATTTTTGCCAGCAGGAAGTCCATATACGTCGCCGATTCCGGGAACAGTTTTTTCTCGTCCTCGAACTGCGCCACGACCTGGTCCGGCTTGCCGGCGATCGAGTACAGCATGCCCAGGTGGGCATGGAAGCCCGGCGGCGCCGACTTGCCCTTGGCGCTCATGGTTTGCAGGTCCTTCTCCAGCGCGGCGATCTGCTGGTCCGGGCTCTCGCCCTTCAGGTGCTGGTACACCTGCGGCTGATAGCCTTCCCAGCCGTACAGGGTTTTCGGCGCCGAGGCGCAGCCGCTCAGGGTCACGCCGGCGGCCAGCGCCAGCATCAGGCCGGCGCTTTTGATCATGGTGGTTTTCATGGCTGTCCTTATTGTTTGCGGGTCATGACACCGGCGTCGACGCCGGCCACCAGGCGGTCCACCGCTTCGCGCACGGCCAGGTCCAGCACCTTGCCGTTGAGCGTGGCGTCGTAGCTGGCGGTGCCGCCAAAGCCCAGCACCTCGCGGTTGGACAGGCTGTACTCGCCCGCGCCCTGGCTGGAATACACCACTTCCGAGGTGGCGATGTTGACCACGTTCAGCGTGACCTTGGCATACGCCACCTGGGTCTTGCCGCGGCCCATGATGCCGAACAGCTGGTGGTCGCCCACTTCCTTGCGGCCGAACTCGGTCACGTCGCCGGTGATGATGAAATCGGCGCCCTTGATGTTCTGGCTTTGTTTCTTGAATTCGGCTTCCTGCTTGGTTTCCGACAGGTTGTCGCGGTCCAGCACGTTGAAGCGGTTGGTCTGCTGCAAATGCGAAATCAGGATGGTCTTCGACTGGCTGCCCAGGCGGTCGACGCCGTCCGAGAAGATGCCGCGCATGAAGCTGGAGCGGTTGTCGAACTTGCCGACCGCGACCAGGGTGCGGGCGCCGGTGTAGGGACGCGCGGCGCTGGCCACGGTCGGCACGGCCAAGGCCTGCGAACTTTCGGTGGCGCAACCGGACAAGGCCGAGACGATGGCGGCGGCAGCCAGGATGGCGCCGGTGTGATGCATTTTCATAAAGACCCCTGAAGTTTATTTTATATTTTGCAAAGATGTTACTTTGCAATAAATTTCCAAGGGGCAATTCTACGCGTTTGCGGCGCCGCCAATCTATCCAATAGTCACAGCCGTGCGCGCCAGCGCCGGCTGCGCGGCGATCGCCTGCAACACGATGTCGTGCAGGCGCTGGGCCGGCGCGCCCAGCTCGTCCGCGCTACGATGCAGGCGCAGGCCGATCACCGGCAGCGGCGGCAGGCCGGGCTGATCCAGCGCGCGCAAGGCCGGCGGCAGGCCGACCTCGGTGCGCACCGTCACGCCCAGCCCGGCCGCCACCGCCGCCCACACGCCACCCAGGCTGGGGCTGCTGAAGGCGATGCGCCACGGGATGCCGGCCCGGTCCAGCGCATGCAGCGCGGCCGAGCGCATCATGCAGGGCGCGTCCATCATCACCAGCGGCAGCGGCTCGCCGCCCCCGCTCCAGGC